>CAYWSF010000315.1:0-2261 GCA_964460725.1 uncultured Desulfosporosinus sp. | reverse complement strand
CAGCAACTTGAAAGCGTTGATTTGACTGAATCCTATATTTAACGCATGCGTCAAAAACTCGTATTTGAGTAAGAGACAAATGCTTATATTTGAGTAAGAGTCAATTTCTCATTCTAAAAAATAAAAATAATTTTGCCTTTGAATTAAGAAGGACAAGTAATCTCGAAGACTACTTGTCCTTTCTTAATCTGAAGTCTGCTTTAGGGGTTCGGTTAGAATCAGCCTTATTTTTTGGTTAAGACCTCATGAACTGCTTTAACCAAGTCAACCTTGGTTAAGCCATATTTCTTCAAAAGCTCTTCCGGAGGCCCAGACTCGCCGAACGTATCTTTCAGTCCTATTCTAACCATCGGTGTGGGTAATTTCTCTCCTAAAACCTCGGCAATTGCACTTCCCAGTCCGCCGATGATATTGTGCTCTTCCGCCGTCACGACCGCTTTGGTTTGCTTGGCTATCCGCACAATTGTCTCTTCGTCCAGGGGCTTTACGGAAGACACATTGACCACATTAACACTTATTCCCTCGGCAGCAAGCTCTGCCGCCGCTTCTAAAGCGATGGACACCATTAAGCCGTTAGCCATGATGGCTGCATCTGTTCCTTCTTGCAGGACACTCGCTTTCCCAATTTCAAAATGATAATCTACGCCAAAAAGTAACGGCACTGCCAAACGCCCCATGCGAATATAAACCGGGCCGTCGTACTTGGCGGCTGCCAAAATCGCCTGACGGGTTTCCTCCCCGTCAGCAGGGACTAAAACTACCATATTTGGGAGAGCGCGCATGATCGCTACGTCTTCAATGGCCTGATGAGAAGCACCGTCTTCCCCGACCGTGATACCGGCATGGGTGGCGGCAATTTTAACATTTAATTTAGGATAAGCGATGGAGTTGCGAACTTGTTCAAATGCTCGTCCCGTTGCAAATATCGCAAATGTGCTTGCAAACGGGATTTTGCCTGCGGCGGCTAACCCCGCAGCGGTCCCTAGCATGTTAGCCTCGGCAATCCCCATGTTAAAGAACCGGTGAGGATATTTTTTGCCAAAATCAGCAGTCTTGGTCGACTTTGAAAGATCTGCATCTAAAACTACCACATTTGAGTTTTCTTCGCCTAAAATCAGAAGAGCCTGGCCATACGCATCACGGGTCGCTATTTTATCAACCAAGAGTCAAAGCCTCCTTTTGTAATTCTTGCAGTGCCTGTTCGGCTTGTTCCGCACTGGGAGCACTGCCATGCCAGCCGGCTTGATTTTCCATGAAGGAAACTCCTTTACCCTTTACCGTCTTGGCTATAATAATTGTTGGTTTTCCTTTAACTTGCCTGGCCTCGGCAAAAGCTTCAATCAAAGCATCCAAATCATGACCGTCAACTTCAATCACATGCCAGCAAAAGGCTCGCCATTTATCAGCCAGCGGAGCAGAACACATGACACTATCAGTTGCCCCATCGATCTGTAAGCCATTATAATCCAAGATCGCTGTGACGTTATCCAGTTGATAGTGGGCAGAGGCCATTGCTGCTTCCCAAACTTGTCCTTCAGCCATCTCACCGTCACCGAGCAAGACGAAAACACGATAGTCTTTACCATCCAGCTTTCCGGCCAGCGCCATTCCATTGGCGGCCGAAAGACCTTGCCCTAAGGACCCCGTGGACATATCCACACCGGGGGTTCTCTTCATATCAGGATGTCCCTGGAGCATTTGATCGGTTTTGCGAAGCTTTTGCAGTTCCTCCTTGGGGAAATAACCCTTTTCTGCAAGTGCTGCATAAAGCACAGGGGCGGCATGTCCTTTGGAAAGAACAAAGCGGTCTCGATCTTCCCAGCTTGGGTCTTTCGGGTTGATGCGCATTTCGTGAAAGAATAATGCGGCCAAAATTTCCACAGCCGATAAGCTTCCGCCCGGGTGGCCCGATTTTGCCGCTGCAAGCATGGAAACAATGTCTTGCCGAAGAATGTTAGCTATCCGTTTCAGTGCGATGGTAGTCAAAAGATTCCCTCCTTGAAGTTCATAATAAATATAAGCTGCAGCTGTATTATTAGAAATAGTATTATTGTTAATGGTATTATTATTAGCATCATTGTTAATGGTATTATTGATAATAGCGTTATTGTTAATAGTATTATTGTTAAAATAGCGTTATTGGTAAGAGCTTATTTTCCTCAGATATGCTGCTATGAAGGCATCAATCTCACCATCCATTACGGCTGATACATTGCCGGTTTCCGTATCGGTACGGTGATCTTTGACTAAGCTATAGGGAT
>CAYWSF010000314.1:0-2286 GCA_964460725.1 uncultured Desulfosporosinus sp. | reverse complement strand
TTTTATATACGGCCATTACTTTGACTCCCTTCAGTATTCTACTCGATTCTACTCGATTCTACTCGGGTTACAAAACAACTATGCTCAAGCTTCCTCCTTGGAATTCCAAGAGCGGATTAGCGTTTGTATTCTATGTCTTCCTAATCTTAGTGTATTCGTGCCAGAGGTCAGCCAAAAATTTTTTGGAGCAAACCTTGTAATGTCTTCCTATCTTAGTGTATTCGTGCCTCATACCTCATATATGTTATTGTATTCTATTATACTATGACTAATATGTTATGACTAACCCATAAGTCGAGGGAGCATCCGGCAGCTAGCTTGAAAGGGGATCAAATTCAATGTTTAAGATAATCCCACTGCTGGCCGAACCTTTGTAAAAACGCTGCACACCTTGATGTAAAAAGGTCCGGATCAGATCCAGACTTCTCCCTTTAACAGATACTTGCCAGCGCCATTGATTTTTCAATCTGGTTAAGACAGCCGGTGCCGGTCCCAAAATATCCAATTGATTATTTCCATATTTAGGGTCTTGCATTCCTTGTTTCAGACATACCCCCAACTCATGAGCCCCTCTAATGACTCGCTCTTCTTTTTCATGCAGTAATAAGACACGAACAATATGGGTAAACGGCGGATATTTTCGTTCTTTGCGATAGCGTATTTCTCGCCAAAAAAAGCCCTGGAAATCATGGTGAGCAGCGTGCCGAATAGCACTATCGCCCGGAGAATAGGTTTGAATGACAACCTCTCCCGGTTTCGTGCTCCGCCCCGCCCGACCGGCGACCTGAGTGAGAAGTTGAAAAGTTCGTTCTTTAGCACGAAAATCCGGCATGTTGAGTGTTTGATCCGCAGCAATGACTCCTACCAGAGTGACATTGGGAAAATCCAATCCCTTCGCTATCATTTGCGTTCCCACCAAGATCGAGGCTTTTTGACTGCGAAAATTATCCAAGATCCGGCGATGTGCTTCTCTGGAGCGCGTGGTATCAAAGTCCAAACGCAATATAGGAACCTCCTGAAATAAAGCCTGCAGCTCTTCTTCCACCCGCTGCGTTCCCTGCCCGAAAAATCGAATATAACGGCTGGCACATTCCGGGCAGATTATTGGCGGAAGTTCATTATGGTCACAATAATGACAGCGCATCGCCTGTCCCTGGCTATGATACGTCAGGGCTATATCGCAATTGGGGCAACTGACTACATAGCCGCATTCCCGACAAACCACAAAGGTGGAATACCCTCTGCGGTTCAGAAAAAGCATGGCTTGCTCGCCTTGTGCCAACCTCTCCCGCAGTTTTTTTTGCAGCAGCAGGGAAAATATGCTCCGGTTCCCGCTTTGGAGTTCCTCACGCATATCTACGATCTCTACCGGAGGTAGATCTCTCACTCCGATTCGCTTGGTGAGCGTCAGCAGGCCGATTTTACCGGCTTGCGCAGCGGCATAAGCTTCCAAGGACGGTGTTGCACTCCCCAGCAAGACGACTCCCTTCAGCTGTTCCATTCGTTTGCGAGCGACATCGCGTGCATGGTATTTGGGGTTTTCATCTTGTTTATAGGCACCATCATGTTCCTCATCCAAAATAATAAGCCGCAGATTCCGGAGCGGTGCAAAAACTGCCGAGCGGGCTCCAATAACAATCCGCTTCTTACCGGCCAGGATATCCGTCCAGGCATTAGTTTTTTCCTTCTGACGCAAACCGGAGTGCAGAATAATTACCTGGTCGCCAAATTGAGTTTCAAAATAATTTGCCACTTGAGATGTCAGGGAAATTTCCGGTACAAGCAGAATGGCATCTCCACCCTGAGCAATTACCTGCGCGATCAACTCGCGATAAACTTCTGTTTTACCGCTGCCGGTCACACCATGCAACAAAACAGTCTGGGCCGAGCCTTTTGCTAAAGCGGTCCGCACGCTTTTTACTGCCGCCGCTTGTTCGGCGGTTAATGAATAAGCTCGGTTTATGGCAGTTTTATGCTCTTTTGCCCCAAGTTCCTCATAAAGATAATCCGTTGATAACCCTGCGCCCAATGTTCGAGATAGCGGAGTTTCTTCCTGTTGCTCATTAGGCCGGTTCCTTGGTAATTCTCCATCCGGAGATCCTTTCTTCTGAGGTGTTTTTTTCTCAGTTCCTCCTTTAACAACAAAGCGTGCTTCCTTTTTCGCCCACCCATGTTGGATAAGCTTCTCCAGAGTGACAACCGAAATCTCCGCACGCTTTAAAAAAATTTTCAGGGCAATCCCTTTACTGCTGCTGCGAGCCCGGGCAAGTACTTTAATCGCTCGGA
>CAYWSF010000313.1:0-2318 GCA_964460725.1 uncultured Desulfosporosinus sp. | reverse complement strand
CGGAGGAATACGTGATGCGTAAGTATGTGGGGATACCGGGGAGAATAATGGCAATATTGCTTGTTTTAAGCGTGATGGGCGTGCTGGTGTTTTCTGTACTTTGGCAAGGTTCAATCGCTGTAGTAAGCCATTCGGAGAAAGGTTATATTGTAATGCTGGATCCGGGGCATGGGGGGTATGACCCTGGGGCGATTACAAAGCAGGGTGTTTATGAAAAATCGATCAACCTTCAAGTTGCTCAAAAAGTAAAAGAAATGCTCAGTCCAAGCGGAATTAAGGTATTTCTCACACGGGAAGAAGATATTGACCACGTTCCGGATGGAGTGAGAGGAAGAACCACCAAAAAGCACATTGATTTAAATCGCCGTATTGAGTTGGCGAATGAGGCAAACGCCGATATTTTTGTGAGCCTGCATGTCAATGCAACAGTAACCGGAAAGCAATCCGGTTCAGAAACATTTTATCATTATCAATCAGAATCCGGTAAAAAATTAGCTGAATTAATCCAGCAAGAATTGATTAAAATACCAGGAATGAATCGTAGAATTTCAAAACCCGGGGATTTTTACATAATTAAAAACACCCGTATGCCTGCAGTGATCGTGGAAGTAGGCTATTTATCAAGCGTGAAGGAACAGGAAAAACTGCAGCAATCTTGGTATCAGGATCAATTGGCACGTGCCATTGCCAAAGGGATTTCCAATTATTTTGCACTGCCGGAGGAACTTAAAATAATTAATTAACAAATAAATTAATACATAACGTTGTATGAAGCGGGGAAAATAAGGTCAGTTATCAAATCTACATTAAGGAGTTGAACCGTAGCATGAAACGATTTCTGACTTTTATGATCAGCTGTGCTCTGATGATGGGACTAGCCGTGGGTTGTACAAATGTACAGTCTCCTAATCCTCCCCAAACCCCACCGCTAACTTCCCAAGCAAACCCACCGGAAGCTGAAGCTGGGTCGACACGAGATTCTGTATTAGGGCCGGAGAAACGAGTGGTCTTGGGATTTTATACTGATCCAGAAGGACCTGTACCAGGTTCAAAAGAAACGATGCTCAAATATAATAAAATACTGGATGAAGTCGCCTTCTTCTGGTATTCATTTGATGCAAGCGGTAAAGTTATTCCCACCGGCAACGTAGATCTGAAAATAAAAGAAGAGGCTCAAAAAAATGGCTCTAAAGCTTATGCCTTAGTGCATAACATGAATTTAAGCGGGCCGGTTGGTTTTGATGCGAATAAAGCGCATCGTGTCTTATCAAACCCTTCCATTAGGTCTAATCTGGTGACAAACTTGGTTAACCTGGCGACAAAAGATAATTGGGATGGCATTTCGGTGGACATTGAAAAGACACCTCCCGCAGATCGAAATAACTTTTCTGCTTTTGTTGCAGAACTTGGACAAGCTCTAAAGGCCAAAGACAAAGTCTTAAACATTTCTATCCCCGCTAAATATGTAGATTATCCTTCTGATCTCTGGTCGGGGGCATATGATTATGCGGCAATTGGTAAAGCTTGCGACCAAGTCATTTTGATGACATATGACGAACATGGATACGGAACAACTGCAGGACCGATTGCCTCTGAAGGATGGGTTGATCGTGTAATCAAATTTGCAGTGGGAAAAATACCTAAAGAAAAGATTGTGATGGGCCTGCCTGTTTATTCCTTTGACTGGGGAAGTGACAACCCCACCATACCCGCATATTTATCTTATGCTCAAACGGTTGAGCGAGCTAAAAAGCATGGCATAGAAGTTCAAACCGATCCCAACGCGAAAGTGCCTCAATTTAGTTATACGTCTAATGGGGTTCGACACGAAGTTTATTTTGAAAACATTCCTAGTTTAAGGGCAAAAATGGATGATGCGCTTAAACATAAGCTGCATGGTGTCGCTATTTGGCGTTTGGGAATGGAGGATCCGGAAATCTGGGATCAATTAGTTAAAACATATGGCACAAATAAACAAACCCAAGAAAAGAAATAAGTAAACATCAGCCCATCCCAAAGGGTATTAGAATTATAGCAATAAGGGGACGAAAAACTTTCGTCCCCTTAATTGATGCAAGTAATTATGGGGGCTATAGAACGAGAATTATAGAACGGAAGTTATCAACTTTATTTCATTAATCTGATATTCTGTATTATAACAATTAGCTAATATGGCTATCCATATTTTAGTTTGGGTGGTAAATGAATGGAGGCATACTAAGCTCTTATTGTTGTAAAAGGAGAGAATATTATTGTATAACACTTTTACCCTTCCAGGGATAGAGAAAGCCAATGATTTAATGTATGAAGCAAATATG
>CAYWSF010000312.1:0-2319 GCA_964460725.1 uncultured Desulfosporosinus sp. | reverse complement strand
GGCAATTGGACCGACCATCCGCAGATTGCGGAGCCGATTCAAGAGGGTGGGGATGTTTATCGGTATGACTTCCGGGTGGATGACCATGATTATTTCACACAGCCTGGAATTCTCTTCCGTGGGATGGGCCGTGAACAGCAGTTGGTGCTTTTTGAGAATACGGCACGGAACATGGGCGATTCGACGCTGCAGATTAAGCATCGGCATATCAATCACTGTTATATGGCCGACCCTGAGTATGGCAAGGGTGTGGCTGAAGCGCTGGGTATTTCACTTGACGATGTGGATCTTACACCGATGAAATCTGACAGCCACGGTGCTTGGGTGAAGGATAATGCGCGTGGTGCATCTGACCTGAATGTGCCAACCAAGCCGGCGGATCCTGTTACCGCTAAGGATTTACCACAGAACGGTCGTGATACCAATGTTAAAGATCCGAGTGATTTGGTCAGTTGGGAAGACGATCCCCAGTTGCTGTAATCGCACTTAGCGTGAGAATCTTGCTTAACAGGATTGAAGCATAAGCATAAGCATAAGCATAAGCATATTGACTGAACACCAATCAAGGGAAATATTACTTGATTGGTGTTTTTTATTATTTTTAAGGCTTTTGTCTGATGATTATTACGATTTAAGAAACCCATTCGACCAGGAAAAGCTTGAATTTGGAAAACTTGAAAATCATAGCTTTTGGGCACGATTATTTAGGAGATAATTAATCTGGTACAGGTGGACAGTTGGCAAGATACAACAAAGTCCAATACTGCCCGAAACCTGTACAAGTAAATCTGGCGGTCATAAGAAGGAAGGTTATTGTTCTTACCTGGGGAGATCTGACTGGTATGCCTGGCAGGAAGCTCGAAATGAGGGGTCCTGAGGTAAGCGTAGTCGAAAGACTCCGTTGAGCTAGTCAGAAGTCGGTTCGACCTATAGTACCAACGACACTGGCGAAAGCCAGAGAGAGGGAAGGGGCCGATGGAGAACCGTACACGAAACACCAAAGGGTGCGTGGAAACAGTTGCTCTAAAAAAGAGGGTGTCCGCATGAGAGTAGGTTGGAAACCGAGGGTAAAATGTAGAACCGTGGAGCATCCGATGGATGAAGCCGTTCCCCATAAAACGGGCAACTAAATCATTAGGTTCGTTAAATATGTCAACATTATAGCAGCAAAGACTTTTACTTGATGAAACCTTAAAAAGAACAAAATTAATAATAATTGGAAGAAGGATTTAAGGGAATAATATCTAACAATAAAGAGAAAGGACCTTACTGGAAAAGGGGTATGATGTATGTTTGACATCACCATGAGCAGGGATATTAAGATTGCCCCCACCTCAAGCAAATTAACAACTAAAGATTTTATAGGTTCATGGAAGGCCCGTTGGGGAATCAATCGCATGAACTATAAAGTAGAGCCGGGACTTTACCAAATTGGGAATCCTGATCCGAAGGCCCCGGTATTGGTAACAGCCAATTATAAAATGACTTTTGATGCGCTTAGGAAAGAGCTCACTGATTTGGATGCTTGGATTCTAGTGCTGGATACGAAAGGTGTTAATGTATGGTGCGCTGCCGGAAAGGGTACATTTGGAACGACAGAACTCTTAAATCGTCTTGCGATTGTTCAACTTGAAAAGGTCGTATCTCACAAAACTATAATCTTACCCCAATTAGGAGCACCGGGAATAAGCGCGCATGAGGTGCAAAAATATTCTGGTTTTAAAGTAATCTATGGGCCGGTGAGAGCAAAGGATATCATTGAATTTATTAAATCAGGAATGAAGGCCACAGATGAAATGCGAACAGTTAAGTTCAGTGCTTATGATCGGCTTGTATTAACTCCAATGGAACTGGTAAGCACCATTAAAATTTCCTTAATGATTTTCGGAGTGCTTTTTATATTAAATCTTATAGGTGTTGGACCGTTTGGAGTAGTTGATTTTTATGCCTATATTGGTACGATAATTATGGGGTGCGTGTTAACTCCAGTGTTATTACCTTGGATTCCAGGACGGGCTTTTGCATGGAAGGGCTGGCTTTTGGGATTTATTTGGGTTATTATTGTTAATTTACTGAATGGATGGCCATCTGCACCTGAATATGGCTTGTTGAGGGCTTTAGGTTATTTATTAATATTGCCTCCCGTATCTGCCTACCTCGCGATGAACTTTACAGGCGCATCAACATTTACCTCTTTCTCCGGAGTTTTAAAGGAGATGAAGATAGCTATTCCTTTGATAATTGTATCGATAGTATTAGGTGCCATTCTGATTTTAATTGACAGCTTTATTTAAGCTTTAAGGAGATGTGAACAATGAA
>CAYWSF010000311.1:0-2343 GCA_964460725.1 uncultured Desulfosporosinus sp. | reverse complement strand
GAATTACAGCTAGCGCGGCGAAATGAGAACGACAGATGATATTGGCGAAATGAGCACTACTGAAGGTGCCGGAATAGTATAGAAGCTTGGAAAAATATGGAGGAGTTGATTTAATGATTGACTGGGTAAAGCGGCATAAAGGCCAGATTCTGATCTGTTGTGTTTTATGTGTAGGCATATTAATAATGTTATTTCCCGGCAACAATGATGTGTCAGCAACAAGTAACCGCTTAGCCGGCCAAGACCGTTTCCAGACAGCCAGAATTATTGCCGAACAATTTAATGCTGACACCGTGCAGGATGTTATTCTCACCTCAGGCAACAATTTTCCCGATGCCCTGGCGGCAAGTGTTTTAGCGAAAAAGTTAAACGCACCTATTTTACTGGTCGATAGTCAGGTCCAAGGTTCAACGGAAGCCTTTAATTACATATCTGAGCACTTAAGTAAAAAAGGCACGGTGCATATCATTGGCGGAGTAGGTGTAATTAGTGCGGATTTCGAAGCTCAGCTTACTCAAATGGGCTTTCCAAACATTGAACGGATCGGCGGCTTCGATCGCTATGATACGGATCTCCTGATCGCTGAGAAATTGGCGGTGGCAAAGAACACGCCTGTGGTCATCGCTTCGGGAGAAGTTTTTCCGGACGCCTTAAGTATTTCCAGTTTTGCAGCTCACAAAGGTTGGCCGATTCTATTGGCAGGCAAGGATTATTTGGCGCAAGGAATCAAAGACTATCTGGCTGCTGAACAGCCCGCGCAAGTGTACATCGTTGGGGGAAACGGGGTAATCTCAGAGGCAGTCAAGTCACAAATTCAAGACCTTGTTCCTCAGGCAGCGGTAACACGTTTAGCCGGGCAGGATAGATTTGAAACGAATGCCCTAATAGTGCAAACTTTCGCCCCGAACCCGCAAAAGATTTATTGTGCAACAGGGTTAGATTTTGCTGATGCCTTGGCGGGCAGTGCTCTGACCTCGCAAACCGGTGATCCTATTCTGCTGATTGATCCCCATTCTTTGACGGTGCCCGCTTCAAGTGTGGCCTTTTTAGCCCAACTCCATGAGCAGCAGAGTGATCCTGCGCTTGGGTGCTTTGGGGGGGAGGTTGTTGTTCCGGCAACGGTGCTCAATAAGATTGCCGATCTTCTGCAGGGAAAAATAAATCCGGAGACGGCGCTCGCAACAGATCTGCCGGCAGTCGGCAGCCGTGAGAACCTGGTGCAGCTGCTGGCCGGGATGGAAAGTAATGGCTCCAGGTACGGCCTGTTGACACGCGACGAGGTAGGGCTCGCCGGCGGTAAAGGTGCTGCTGCTCCTCAGGCCGAAGCCAACGCAACAAGCGACACAGCGCAACAGAAGGTTGCTTACTCGGAGACTAATCTGCAAGTTCAGGGAGTGGATGAGGCCGATATCGTTAAGACAGACGGTGAATACATTTACCAGGTTATCTCGGCCAGGCCAAACGGACAGCCTGCGGTTGTCATCTCCCGGGTTTATCCGGACAACGAACTTAAGATTGTTACCACGCTGCAATATTCTGCTCAGGACTTTATGCCGCGTGAATTATATGTAGATAAAAAACATCTTGTGGTGATCGGCGAAAGTAATGCCAACCAGGTCTTGCCAATGCCGGCGGAGACCGAAAACAAACTGGCAGCTGATTCTGCAGTTTCCGTTATGCCAGGCTATTTTTATCAGCCGGTAACCCGCATCCTTGTCTATGACCTGAGCGACAAGACGAATTTGGTCAAGCAAAGAGAACTGAAGCTGGACGGTAATTACCTCTCCTCGCGCAAAATAGACGCGCATCTTTACTTGGTCACAAATAAATATATTGACTATTTCCGCATTTTGCACCAAAACGAGGTACCGGTCAATCCGGTATTTTCCGATTCGAATTTTACGGATGGCGATACTGCGATTCCTTTCCAGGACATCCGCTGCTTCCCCGGCACGGTGGAACCAAACTACCTACTGGTGGCCGGTTTGGATCTCGAAGCCCCGACTGAGCAGATGCAGGTCAGCACCTATCTCGGTTCCGGCAATCAAATTATGGCTTCACCCGACAATCTTTATGTGGCGGTAACGCACTACGAGTGGCCGAAAGAGGAGCCTGCTGCGGATAAGAATACTGCAGCCGTCATTTACCCGGTTGGCCCCAATACGCTGGTCTACAAGTTCTCACTTAATAAAGGGAACACAGCTTATCAGGGTAAAGCAGAAATCCCCGGCACACTGCTCAATCAGTTCTCGATGGATGAACATGACGGTTATCTGCGTCTGGCCACTACTTCAGGCTTTGACTGGAGTACCCGGCAGGCCTCGGAAAATAATGTCTATGTCC
>CAYWSF010000310.1:1941-2359 GCA_964460725.1 uncultured Desulfosporosinus sp. | reverse complement strand
TCTGATGGGGAAGGATTTAAATAATGAAGCTGGAACCCAAATGGCAGGCTTTGCTAATAATATCAATCGGCATATTCATGTCTACTTTGGACGGCAGTATTCTCAATATAGCCAATCCTTCCATTGCTGAAAACCTCGGGGTCAATATGCAGCAGGTGCAATGGATCGTAACTGCGTATATGCTGGTGGTTACGGCAAGCTTGATATTCTTTGGCAGATGGGGCGATAAACTCGGCAGTGACAGAATTTATTCCGCCGGATTTCTTATTTTTGCCGCCGGTTCTTTTTTGTGCAGTCTTTCCTCATCATTGATTCTATTAATTGCATTTCGCATTGTGCAGGCGCTCGGTGCCAGCATGATGATGGCAACCGGAATGGGGATCATATCCAACACTTTCCCCCAAGAGGAGCGTGGGAA
>CAYWSF010000310.1:0-1916 GCA_964460725.1 uncultured Desulfosporosinus sp. | reverse complement strand
CGGTAAGGCGCTGGGACTAACCGGTATGGTCGTCGGCCTCGGCAATATGTCCGGTCCCGGTTTGGGAGGTTTTCTGGTTGCCAATTTTTCATGGCCGGTTATTTTCCTGATCAATGTTCCCATAGGCTTGATTGGTTTTTTCCTGGCACTGCGGTTTTTGCCCAGGCAAAATCGTAATACAGAATTGCCTGGCCATGATTTGCCCGGCACCATCCTGTTCGTTCTGATGATTGCTCTGACTATCTATGGGGTCGCCAATGCGAATAATGCAAATATTATGCTCATATTGCTTGCCCTTCTGCTGATTCCTGCGTTCTGTTGGTTTGAAAAAAAATCACCGCAGCCGATATTGGACCTTGAACTGTTTAAGATCAAAAACTTCGTATATGGAACGATCATGTCATCCGGCATCTATATTACCCAGATGACGGTATTGTTCCTTTTACCTTTCTATCTGGAGGTAATTTACAAACTTACTCCCTCCTACGCAGGTTTGTTGATGACGATTACCCCCATTTGTCTGGCAGTCACTGCTCCGCTGGCCGGAACGCTTTCAGACAAAGTCGGGTCCCGCAAAATGTTATCGCTGTCATTATTTGTAGCTGCCTGTGCTTTTATAATTCTTTCTACGCTTAATGAGCAGTTTGATCTTCCTAAACTAATTGCCGGACTGTCCTTGCTGGGAATCGGCATGGGAATGTTCGGCTCCCCCAACAACAGCTCGATATTTGCATCCATACCCAGGGAAAAAGCTGGATATGTAGGCGGATTTATTTCCACCGTACGTAATCTTTCCTTTGCGCTCGGAACAGCTGGATCAGTAAGCGTTTTTTACCTGATAATGAATGCTGCGCCTAAAAATATGGCATATAACTTTGCCTATATTCATGCCAGCAATATCGTGTATATTATCGCAGCAGCCATAGCCGCAGCAGGATTAATATTTTCCCTGTTGACCCGTTTGGGAGGAAATATGGAAGAAACGGATAAAACTAATTAGCTATATTTTCATATTTTTTGACCTATTATTTTCATTCTGTTATAATACAAAATGCACGTGCGCTCGTAGCTCAGTGGATAGAGCACCGGCCTCCGGAGCCGGGTGCGGAGGTTCGATTCCTCTCGGGCGTACCATTTAGGAAATTGGCACTTTCAAGGATTCTTGAGGGTGCTTTTTTATGCCTGTCCCCGCGCTGTGTACCCCGTTAGACCGGGAAGTCAGGCTGTGTAACCGTGCATATTATTTGGAATATTCTAAATTTTTTTGCGCAGAATATACATTCCGCTTATAATTAGCAAAGAACCTATTTTGTTACAGGGGAGGCTGGTACAAGATGAAAAAGGAAATGTCTAGTAATGACAATGTTAGATTTGAAGTTCGCCTGATTTTCAAAAATGTAAAATCCATAAATCTGGACAAGATGGCAGCATCCACCCGGCAATCATTGCATGACCTTTTGCAAATCCATGTTAAAAAAGTCGATATCAAACGCTATGGCCTGCTTATGACCGGCGAGGGTCGTCTTACGGATATTCTAGCGATATGCGGAAACTTTTACACATTGACCAACGAAGGCGGCCTGGAAATCGTATTGCATATAGGCAATATACCAACCTTCTATTTAGAAATGGGAAACATACACGATTTGAGGGAAGAACAAAACAAATATACTGTTCTTCCCCAATTTGATGATTCTGATTTGAGTGAGTCGGAAATCGATCAGTTGGGAAATTATTAAGTAGTACGTATAAGGAAAACTACTTGTAAGAGCGAATGGGGAGAAAACGCAGGTAGCGCACATTGGCAGGGTGGAATGATACGCTGCAAAGCAAGGTGTAAACTCTGGAAGCGCCGTATACCAAACGTTACGTATGGTACTGTGGGAGGTCAGCCACTCAATGAATGGGTAGCCGAC
>CAYWSF010000309.1:0-2361 GCA_964460725.1 uncultured Desulfosporosinus sp. | reverse complement strand
GTTTGTGCCGTATCCAGCCCCGCCGTTGCGGAAATGGAGAAGATTTTGGAGAATACCTACCGCAATGTCAATATCGGACTGGTGAATGAATTGGCTATGCTTTGCCATAAGATGGGCATTAATTTCTGGGAAGTGATTGAAGCTGCTAAGACAAAACCTTATGGTTTCCAGGCATTCTATCCCGGGCCCGGCCTGGGCGGTCATTGTATTCCGCTTGATCCCTATTATCTCTCCTGGAAAGCGCGCGAGTATGGTTTCCATACCTCGATGATTGAAAGTTCTATGATGATCAATGATCGTATGCCGGAATACTGCGTGGAGCGAGCGAGAGAGATCTTGAACAGAGATCGGAAGGCTCTCAATGGCGGGTGCATCCTCACCCTTGGTGTGGCTTATAAACAGGACATTGATGATTACAGGGAAAGCCCGGCACTCAAAGTAATTGATCTGCTGAAAAAAGAAGGCGCACAGGTGGATTACTATGATCCGTTTATTAAGGAGTATAAGTTTAACGGAGAAAATTTTAGCGGGCTGGAGAGCCTTGATGCTGATTTGCTGAAAAGCTATGACTTGGTTGTGATTACGACTGCGCATACTGTTGTGGATTATGAGTTTATTGCTGCCAATGCCCGGTGGATATTTGATACCAAAAATGCTGCCAAGAACGTGCTGCAGCGAGAGAATATTGTTTTGTTATAAAGCAGGATTTTTAATATTTTTTAAAGAATATAGAAATGTAATTAGGTGTAGGTATTTGTTTTGGGGGAAGAGTAAGAGTAAAGGAATGGAAAAAACAAAAATTGTTAATGGATTAAGCTTAATTTTTAATGAGTTAGGTTTAATGATAGGGGCTAGAGTGATATGGATAATAATGATGAAGTAACCTTGCGCGACCTTTTGTATTTTCTAACTAATGGATGGAAGATATTGCTTGTTTCGGTGTTGTTGTGTTTCTTATTAGCCCTTGGTTACACTTACTATAAGGATACTTACGATATTTATTATGAAACCAATGCAAGTATGGTGATAAATTCCAAGACCTATTCCATTGTAGATGGTAAAGTAGAGATTACGGCTCCTAACAATGTGGCATTAGCCAAAAATATGGTCAATACTTACAGATTGATTCTAACCAGCGATAATGTATTGGACAAGGTAAAGTATGATTTAGGTATTGATGAGCCAACCAAGCATATAAGAGCTGGCTTGACAGTGTCTTCTCCTAAAGACACGGAAGTAATTATGGTCACTGTTAAAAATAAAGACCCTCGGCTTGCGGCGGATATTGCCAATTCAATTATGCGTGTTGCCCCTGAAGTGATCGCTGAGACAGTGGAAGTAGGCAGTATCAATGTTCTTGATCGGGCAAAAGTACCTACGGTTCCTCTTCCGACAAACAGGGCATTAAATTTGGCCATTGGTGCGGCGTCGGGCTTGATGTTGGGCATAGTGATTATTTTGATGCTGGGCTTTTTGAGGCCGAAAGTGAAGAGTAAAATAGATCTTAAGGAGCAGCTGGATCTTAATTGTCTGGGAGAGATTCCGCATATAAAAAATAAAGAGAGAAGAAAAAGGCATAAACAACAACCGAAAGTCACCGCTGGTAGAATTAATAATAGTTTTATCGAAGGATACAAGACTTTAGCGGAAATGGTCATACATGTCAGTGAACAAGCAAATAATAAAAGCCTGATGATCACCAGCGCCTTCCCGGAGGAGGGTAAAACAAATGTGTCTGTCAATTTAGCTTTGTCCATGGCTTCCGCGGGTAAGAAAACATTGTTGATTGACTTTGATTCTTACAGGTATGATCTTATTGACCTGATGGAGTTGGAACCTGATACATTTTTAATAGATATTTTGAATGGAGACATACCATATAAAAAAGCGGTAATAGAGGATACCGATACCGGTTTGCATCTGATAATTACTGAAAAAGGAGAACCCTTAAATATTAACTTGTTGAATTCTTCCAAGTTAAAAGAAGTTTTTGCCGACCTTAAAAATGAATATGATTATATTATTGCAGACACACCCCCTGTCCTTATTCAGAGCGAAGCTCTTTCGTTATTAAAATATGTCGATAACGTCCTTTTAGTGGTGAGACAGGAAAAGGCAACCATTATGGATATCGAAAATGCCAAGGATAAAATCCTTGATGCCGGAGCGGAAATAATGGGTTGTGTGTTAAATGATATCCGGTATTTAATCGGGACGGAGTATAGTAATAAATATGGTTACTATGGAAAACGTTATTATGGGAATAAGGCAAAGCATCATAAAAAGTCTTCACGGAAAAGCACATTTAAAGGTTCCAGAATTAACAAGGATGATAGTCAGTCCATGGATGCGTAGAAGCAT
>CAYWSF010000308.1:0-2368 GCA_964460725.1 uncultured Desulfosporosinus sp. | reverse complement strand
GAATTTAGTTGAGATTATCCCCTTGGCTATCATGCGTCCCCTGAGCGGTTCAGGGGCTTTAGGAGTAGCCACACAGCTAATCAATCAACATGGGCCGGATTCCTTCATTGGCCGTTTGGCGTCAACCCTCCAAGGTAGTACGGATACCACGTTTTTTGTATTGACCGTCTACTTTGGCTCAGTTGGCATTAAAAAGTACCGTTACGCTCTCAAATTAGGATTATTAGCAGATATCATTGGCTTAATTGTCTCAGTTTGGATTGTTACCAAAGTGTTTTATTAAGCCAGACTTTGTACATACTAACGATGAACTGAAAGGGGGCATCGTTAGTATGTTATACATTGTTTTACCTGCGTATAATGAGGCGGCAGCGCTTCCGGCCTTGCTGGAAGATATTGAACAAAACTGTGCGCCAGCTTAGCTATGATGGGGTTACGCCTCAAATTGTAGAATTGGAGTTTCCCTTTTTGCCTTATCTTCTAGCCTGGACCTGGACCTTATTTGGTTGGGCAGATATTTGGGGTCGTCTCTGGTCGGTTTTCTTATCCTTGGTGGCAGTGGGTGGCGTCTATTACCTGGGGCGGGAATTGTTTAACGTCCGGGTCGGACTTTTAGCGGCTGCTATTTATGCCCTCATGCCTTTATCGATTTATTATGGACGAGTGGTCATGCCGGAACCGATGGCCCAAGCCTGGAAGCATTTGGGCTTTAGCGATGATCTGGCACTGGCGAAATTCCCCGCAGGAGAGAGGAATTTGGATAGCAGTTTTGTTAATGGCCGGGGCAATTTTAGCTAAGCTTCCTCAACTTATGCTGTTTCCGGCAGCCCTCCTGCTGGGTTTTTGGCCGTTAAATCGTAAGCGGGCCGGTCAGCTTGTCCGTTACAGTTCGATTGCCCTTATTCCCCCGATGGTATATTATTTATGGGTACATTTTAATGCTGCACCGGTAAGTCAGTTTGTATCCGGAATAATGAGCGGAAATTCGGCACATAGCCCCGCTTGGAATTTATTGTCCGGAAATATACACTACGGGTTTACGCTTAGTGTTTTGCTGTTTGCAGGAGTCGGCCTGGTCCGCTTGAACTTATCATCCTGTTCTCTTGCGCGCCTGGTACTCTTAACTTGGGTAGGCATCGGCGTTCTTTATATAGGAGTGGTTTGCGCACGTATTTCCTTGGATTATTACTTAGTTCCCATCTTACCCCTCATTGCTTTGCTAAGTGCTTATGCCTTTCATGGGATTGATTTCCGGGCAGGAAAAGTACTTGTTATATTTCTCCTGGTTTTAATTTGCCTGGAATCATATGTCTATTTAAAGCCCAAGTATGCCTGGGATGAAGAATATCTTGCTCAAGCGAAGTGGATTAAGGAACATACACCTTCCGCCGGTATTCTTGTTTTGAGCGGCCCACAGCCCATGACATTTTATTATGCGCATCGGGTAGGTTTTCGTTTAACAGCCATAGAGGACGATGACATTCCGTCTGAAATCCTGCAGCCCTATCCGGCTGATTTCTTTGTGAGTCTTCCTAAGAGTGAGCCTAAAGCACTGTTTTGGGAAAAAGTTCAGGATACTTATCCGGAAGTTGGGCCAGGTGTTTTTGATTTGAGGGTTATCAGGGAGAAGAAAGGAGAGGGTTATTAGGGATAAGAACAGAAACGGCTATAGTGAGGACGGCTATGGTGAGAAGACCAGGATGGTTATAAGGGAAGAGAATGGAAAGAGGGTCATTGGAAGGGGAGCATAGGAGGATTATCAGGGGGTAGAACTAAGTTAGTGGAACATGAGAACTAAGAGGGGCATTGGGGAGGGGGCGGATAAGTGGAACCTGAGATTGGAGCTCGAGAAAAAGTGGGCAGAGAACGTTTGCAAAAAGTACTTGCTCAGGCAGGGGTGGCTTCGCGTCGACATGCGGAGCAGCTGATAGCAGCCGGCCGGGTGACGGTAAATGGGAATATTGTTACTGCTTTAGGGACCAAAATAAGCAGAGAAGATCGCATTAAAGTGGATGGGCGTGCAATATCCCAATCTGAAAGCCTGCACTATTATCTGCTCAATAAACCGGCAAGCGTGATTACCAGCGCAAGTGATCCTCAAGGGCGTCCTACGGTGCTTGATTTAATGAAAGATGTTCCGGTACGGGTTTATCCGGTCGGCAGGCTGGATTATGATACTTCCGGTTTATTGGTGCTTACTAATGACGGAGAATTAGCTTATCGCTTGATGCACCCCTCGTATGAAATAGAGAAGACTTATCGGGTCTTGGTACAAGGACCGCTGAGCATTAATGCCCTTAAAACTTTACGCCAGGGGGTACAATTAGAAGATGGAATAACCGCACCGGCGAAAGTTAAGCGCGTGAAC
>CAYWSF010000307.1:0-2388 GCA_964460725.1 uncultured Desulfosporosinus sp. | reverse complement strand
AACTGCCAGCAGCACCATCACCGTCACCAGCCGGTAATCAATAACACGTAAAACAGATAAAAATATTAGGGCAAACAATCCGAGATATAAAACCGTTTTACGCCGGCTGACCAGGGCAATGGTTTCCAACTCAAACTCCAGCTTCCGGTTGCGGGTGCGGCGGTTCAGCAAACAAAGCCATACCCCGCCCACCACCACAAACGGCAGCATAATAATCAAAAACTGATACAGCGACAGTTGATAGTAGTTATATAGGAAGAGATTCTGAGGATTGCCCAGCGGGGTCAGGCTGCTGCCGATGTTGGCCCCCAAAGCCTGCAGGATTACTGTAAAGCCAGGATCAAAACCTGCCTTGCGGGCAATAATCAAGGTAATTGGAACAAACGTCAGCAAAGCCATATCATTGGTAATGAACATCGAACTGACAAAAGTAAGTGCTGCCAGAATAAAAGATAACCGGCGCTGATAATGACAGCGCTGCAGGATATTAACCGAAACCCTTTCCAGAACCTGCAATTCATCCAGCGCCAAAAGGATAATGCTGATATTGAATAAACAACAGATCACCCGCCAGTCGATATATCCGATTTCGGGTGCAGCAATAAAACAGCTTCCCACTGCCAGCAACAAAGATATGCTGAATAAACGATCATGCAAATAGATCCGCCGAATCTGCGCGTACAATTCCCTGCCCCCAAATGAATGCTTTTTAATGGCTCAGTTGTAATAAGGCTCAAACATTTTTGATTATATACTTTTGACTGCATTTGGAATACGATTTCTCAAAAAATATTAATAATCAATCCGGATCTCCAGGCGCAAAATATTTTTCTAAAATCAAAATTAATATTTGACTTTCTCTGACTTTAATATTATTATTTATTTATAAACAAAAAATAATAAACAAAAATCAAAGGAGGTCGTAAAGAATGTTTGGTTTAACCCCCTACAGAAGAAGCAACTCTAATCTGGACAATTTTTGGGGCCGGGATCTGATGGCTGATTTCTTCAACAACAGTTTTCCCTTTGATTTAGGTATGGATATTCGTGCTGACATCAAGGAAAACGAGAAGGAATTTATCGTCGAAGCGGAAATTCCCGGGGTAAAAAAGGAAGATGTAGTCATCGAGCTGCGTGACAACACGCTTAGTATCAGCGCCCAGATGAATAGTGAAACCAATGAAGAAACTGATAAGTACGTACGCCGTGAACGCTGCCATGGTTCCATCAGCAGGAGATTCTATGTGGAGAATGTAGACAGCGCAAGCGTAAAAGCCGATTATAAAGACGGCGTTTTGAAAATTGTACTCCCCAAAACCAAACCGGCAGCACCAGAAAGTTACCGGATTGATATCCAATAACACATGCAAAAAAACCCCCCTTATAAAAATCCCCGGACTTAAATCCGGGGATTTTTGTGTCTTTATTTGACTTTGATTGATTTATTATTAGCTGGATTGACTGCATCACTCCAGCATCTCCACAAAAGCTTGCACTCTCACCCGCATCCATTCTTTATCGGAATCAGAATAATCCGTTTCAATTTGCAGGAAAGGGATGTTCAGCTCATTCTGAATATATCTGCCCAGAGAAAAGGACTCGATATTGAAAAGATGGCAGGCTTGCCAGGTAAGATCGATTACCCCGTCTATTTTGTATTCCCTGATCAGGTTGGTCAGATTCTCAAAACGGCGACGGTTGGGAGACAAACAAGGACAGCCTATTTTTAATGTTGCTCTTGCCAGCGCCTCCATGGGATCTCCGTCTTCGTCCACCATATTTACGGTTTTCATCCCCCCGCAGTTTTCCATGACAACGACCAGCGCCGATTCCTCGATAATTTTTAGCACTTTTTTGGAAGTCGTGGGACAACCGGTCAAAAGAATACGAGGACGCGGGGAAACTCCTCCCCGGTCCCGGGCAAACTCAACCACCTGCTTCATTCTCTCCACATACCCTGGCAGATCCACCTCAAAGCCGATGGGATCTACTGCAATACTGGCTTCACAACCGGTCAGCAAAGGAATGTCTCCTTTATTCAGTTCGAAAATCGTAACGATCATCTGTCGCACCTGATTATATTGCTTGATTGCCTCCCGCAAACTTTCATCCGTTACCTTATGACCAAGTTGCCTCTCCAGCAAGGCACGTAGCCGATACAATTCGCGCAGCCACAGTTGCAAGGATTGTTCGTTGTCGGCGTTTTGCGGCAAGGCCAGCAGGTGCACCGGTTTGATTTCGCTTAAAATCTCATACATTTTACGTTTGCCTTCACAGGTGGAATCAGCAATCAGCAAATCCGCGTAGTGAAAGTAAGGGCAGGTATCAGACAGAGCCAGTCCGTAACTGGATTTCACCAGCGGGCAGAAGTTGCGGGGCAGATGCTGC
>CAYWSF010000306.1:0-2390 GCA_964460725.1 uncultured Desulfosporosinus sp. | reverse complement strand
TTCGGCTGATATTTTTTTATTTCATCATTCTTGGATAACTTCCCTCAAAGCAAAATCCGTGATTATCCTTCCGGCTTGTAACCAGACCTCAAATCACGGAAAGCTCTTATTTACACATGTTTCTATACTCTTACTTTTCCACCCTTGACATCAATACCACCGTCTCAACATGGCTCGTCCAAGGGAACATATCCACCGGCTGTACAATTTCCACCCTATATCCGCCCTGCGTTAGGACACCAAGATCCCGGGCCAGGGTTCCCGGATCGCAAGACACGTAGATAATCCGCCGGGGCTTCAACTCCAGTAAACGTTGCCTGACGTTCGGATGCATTCCCGTTCGGGGAGGATCCAATACGACAACATCTGGCCGCTCATCTAAATTCATGATCCGCGATTCAACTTTCCCCTGTAAAAACTCGACATGACCGTCTGCATTATTATTAACGGCATTTTGCATGGCATCTTTAACTGCATACGGATTTTCCTCTATGCCTATTACCTTCTGGGCTTTTGCGGCCAACAGTATAGTGAGGGTCCCAACCCCCGAATAAAGATCCCAAACAACTTCGTTTCGTGTCAGAGCAGCCCCGGCCAGAACATTTGAATAAAGGACCTCCGCTTGAAGCGGGTTCACTTGCATAAACGAGAAAGGAGAAACATTAAAGCTCATCCCGAGAAGCGTATGGCTGAATACTTCTGTTCCCCACACCGGGGCTAAACCACCCACCGAATCATTTCGCCAAACAGAACGAACTCCTTCCTTAAAAAGAGCCGCAAAAAATTCTGCAGTTTTTTCTGCACCTTTTTCTGCTGATAACACTTTTAGAGAAGACGACCCCTCTAAAAGCAAGAGTCCTTCTCCCCTCGTGTTCTCTCGAAATGTTATGGTATGTATTTTCGCCAACCGATCGATATCGGCCAAAAAATCCTCGGCCAGTCGAATCCAACGATTCATACGCTCACTTAACAAAAGACAATCCGAAAAATGAATAAGTTCCTTGGATTTTTTCTTATAGTACCCTAATTTTCCGGTCTGTTCCCGATGCAGACGAGCTTTATTGCGATAACGCCATGGTTCAAGCATTCCAAGAACGGGCTTAACCTCAACACTTATCTTGCCAATTCTTGAGAGGGCATCTTCCACCCAGCGTTGCTTCCAAATGAGAGTCTCTTCGTAAGTTGTATGCTGAAGCTGGCATCCCCCACACCTTTCGAAAACTGAACAGGGAGCATTAAGGCGTTCAGATGAAGGCTTGATGAGCCGCAAAAGATGAGCCCTCTGCCATTTCTTTTTCGCCTCATAAACTTCAACCTCTCCGATTTCCCCAGGAAGAAGCCTCGGCACAAATGTTGCAATCCCGTTCATATATCCTATCCCCGACCCATCAGATATGAGCCTGAGACATTCTAACTCTGATTTATCTTTCTTTTTACCATTTATTTTGCTATCTAATTTTTGATCAATCATGAAAATCCCCTTTATTTAATAAATTTAACTACCCCTGCCCGTTTCGGTATAACCACTAATGAAAATTGAGCAAGGGGCATGTCTAATACCAATTTTCTTATTAAAAACGTTGCACCCATACTACAAAAATCATTAAAACATTCCAAGTTCCATGGGCTGCAACAACGGGCCAAATACTCTCAGATCGCTCGTACAACCAAGCAAGTACCACTCCTCCGATGAACAATGG
This sequence comes from uncultured Desulfosporosinus sp., assembly GCA_964460725.1. Taxonomy (GTDB): domain Bacteria; phylum Bacillota; class Desulfitobacteriia; order Desulfitobacteriales; family Desulfitobacteriaceae; genus Desulfosporosinus. The sequence continues at coordinate 690 of CAYWSF010000306.1, read as the reverse complement.
TATAAATCGGATAAGATCAAAGTGTAAGACGGCGAAAAACAAGCCTGCTAAAATCATCCCTTTACCTCTGCCAAAACCTTGACGCAGCGGCGGGTACATTAAACCCCGAAAAAACATCTCTTCCTTTAGCGGAACTGCTACTCCCCCTAAAATTAGAAACAGTCCATATTGCCATGCATAGTTTGCCTCATTTACCGCAATAGTAAAACTTTGCGGTGCCGGGTTCCCAAATATACTCGCCAATGCAGTGCCTAACAACCCGATACCTACAAAGAGCAAAACGCCAACACCGACTCCCAATATAATAAAGCGTTTGCGCGGCTTCACAAAACCCAAGTCAGAAATCGGCCGCTTTATAAGACGCAGAAAGATCAATATAATGCCGAAATAAATAAGAGCGTCCCCTAAGCCGATCCCAATAAAATTAAGCATTCCGTGAAAAGTATCTAAATCATGCGGCGTTTCCAACCATCCAAGCAGAAATTCAATCAAAGTGATAATTATAATCAGCAATAATCCTTGCCAAAAATTCCAGGCAGGCTTTCTGGGTGGAATCCCCTGCGCAACTCTCTTCTCCATTTAACTCATCCTCTATCTAAACATCTATCCGGTATCTAGGAGTCTGTTTAAAAACACCAAAAATCATTTTTGCAAGTGTTGAAAACCACAATATATAGTGTTATAAATATG
>CAYWSF010000305.1:0-2411 GCA_964460725.1 uncultured Desulfosporosinus sp. | reverse complement strand
CAGGTATCTCAAATGAACGTGTCATTTGAACCTGAACTTTTGTTTCAAGTAATGCGTCCTGGGGCTATGGTTTCTGGAGAATCTATTATTAATTATACCCGCGACTTAGACTCTGCCATAAAATCCGTTTTTCTGCAAAGCAGTCAAATTTGGATTGAACGTGCTCAGGAAGCCGCCATTCTGAAAATTCGGCAGGAATTACCACACCTGCAAGAACAAATGGAAAATCACAAACGACAGCTGAAATCACTTGCTGAGTTAAGAAGACTTGATATGCTCTGCAACAATTATACGGCAGAGCTAATCACTACCTGGGAGCAGGCATCTTCTCAATTTTCGGATAGTCACCTTTGGACTAAATTTCAATTACCTGAATCGAATAAGAAGCGATATTCTGGAGCAAGTCGTAAACAGACCGGCCGTAAGCAAGCTTATTCAGGGCTGCGGGAAAAGTTAGATAATAAAAAATCTGATACTTCAGTAAGAAAGGGACACCCCAAACTATTGAAAACTATCCAGGATTTAAAGATCTGCTCAGATTTAATAGCACCCTTACCCGGTTTTAGTTTAAAGGTCAAATCTCTGAACCAAAGGATCGAACGCTTAGGTGATAATTTGTTTTCAGTGGCCTTGTTTGGTGCTTTTAGTGCGGGAAAATCTTCCCTGGCAAATGCCCTGCTTGGAGATTCAGTACTTCCAGTTTCCCCCAATCCCACAACTGCCACAATAAATAAAATTTTACCCCCGACTGACCGCTATGCGCATGGTACGACCAAGGTAAAATTAAAGAGTCTCTCTGATCTGACCACGGATGTACTATCGTCCTTAGCAGTATTTGGTTTGACTGCAACAGACTTAAGTCAAGCTTTACACCAAATCTCCGGCTTGGACACCCAGGATGTCCCACTCGAATCACAACCATACTTAAGTTTTCTCAGGGCTGTTGCCCGCGATCAATTCTCTTTACTAAAACACTTAGGCGAAGAGTTAATCGTTGATTTTCCTGATTTCCGTGATTTTGTCGTTACAGAAGATAAGGCCTGTTTTGTGGAAGGCATTGAGCTCTACTATTCCTGCCCGTTAACAGAATTAGGAGTAGTACTGGTAGATACACCCGGATCTAATTCTACCAATGTCCGTCATACGACGGTTGCTTTTGATTATATAAAAAATGCCGATGCCATACTATTTGTCACTTATTATAACAATCCTTTCTGTAAAGCAGATGCCCAATTCCTTTCCCAATTGGGTAAAGTTAAAGACACCTTCGAAATGGATAAGATGTTTTTTATAGTTAATGCCTCTGATTTAGCCCAAACACCTGCGGAATTAAAGCTTGTTCTTCAACACGTCGAACAGAATTTACGAACCAGTGACATTATTCGGCCACGGCTATTCCCTGTTTCCAGTCAGCTGGCTCTTTTAGCAAAGCTTGCTGCGAAGGGGAATCTTCGACCGGAGGAAGAGTTGATTTATCGCCAACGTTTAAAGCTGAATCCTCAAGAAAGTCTTCCTGAACTGGAAAAATCGCTCTTGGCATCCGGGATAAAACCATTTGAAACCAGTTTCTATGCCTTTATCGAAGAAGAGCTGATCAATCTGGCGGTAGAATCTGCCAAAAAGGAAATTCAAAGGATCCTGCAGTCGGTAAATGGTTTATTGGAAGCAGCCAAATTTGATGCTTCTCAAAGAGAGGAAAAGCTTCACAACTACCAAAATCTTAAGGAAACGATACTTTCAGGTTTAGAACAAATTTCTCTATTAGCAGAGGAAAGTTATATTGGCCAAGAAATTGAAGAACTGATTTATTATGTTAATCAAAGACTCTCCTATCGATATTCCAGCCTGTTTGACCGTAACTTTTTTATCTTGATGAACTCAGAGAATCAACCCAAGTTTGTTGTTCAGCAATGTATCCGGGACTATCTCCAGGACATTGAAGTTGAACTGGTTCAAGAGATGCGTGCTACTTCCCTGCGCACAGAAAGATTTGTGCAAAAATCCCTGGATCTGGTTTTAAATAAGTTTGCAGCGTTTGTCAGCGAATATGATCACCAGTGCGGCTTACAAAGCGAGCATAAAATTCCCTCCCAAGAAGAACTCAGACTGCCGGTTCTAAGCTGGGATAACAACTCTTTTTCTAAAGCAGCAGATTTATATATAAATTCTAAAGACTGGGTCGGGGGGCAAGGTCGGATTAAAATGCAGGAAATGATTATCAAGCTGATCGAACCGAAAATTAAGGCTTGGCTTAATGAATGTATTGCTATCTACAAGCGGTTTTGGCATGAATTATTTAAGCATGAGTGCCAAAAACTTAAGGCACAAGCATTTTTAGAAGTATCCGGATATTACGCCGGCTTAGCGACAGCCTTGGCAGATGGCTATGACGTAAATTACTTGGAACAAGT
>CAYWSF010000304.1:0-2421 GCA_964460725.1 uncultured Desulfosporosinus sp. | reverse complement strand
ATATGAAAGCAAATCATTCATACACTCCGTTGGGTTAATACATTTTCTTTTGTCTCCATATCGCTTGGTTACCAAGGGTACCATGTGATGGTGCAATTTGTCAAGTATAATTGTTGAAAAGATGCCATTATCTAACTTTAAAGAACTCGTGAAATTTTAGTTTGTTTGGTTTGATTAATCAGCGATGGTATTGTAATTGACATAAAAGCCATACTATAGATATAATTAAGACATAATAAAGTATAATAATGTAGAAAGAGGTAAAAGGACTTGTGTTTCCAGCAACACGTTAAAAAAGTGGAAGTGTTGTTATGATGCGGGTGGAAGAGGTCATGACCCGGATAGCGGTTTGTCTGAGTGAGGACAATACTTGTGCGGAAGCATTGCAGTTGCTCAGCGAAGTTGATTGTTCCGGTTTGCCTGTGATGGATAAAACGGGAAAGTTATTGGGAGTGGTAACAACAAAGTCACTGATCGAGGGATTGAGCAGTAATGACCGTTCATTTGCAGAGTTGAGTTGTCTGGCTGCGGTGGAATATGATCTAGTGGTTATCAGACCCTCTCTGCTGCTTGAGAATGCTTGGGCCAGTCAGTTTGATTTGGCTGTAGTAATTGGGGACGATGGGCAGGTCGTTGGAATTTTAAGCAGGGAAGACCTTGCTGTCGCTTTATATCGTAATGTTGAATTTCTAATTAAAGAGCAAACAAAAGAATTTGAAGCGATACTAAGTTCTTCGCAGAATGGTATAGTAGTTATTGATAAGGATGGTCGAATAACCGCATTCAATCAGGCTGCCCAACAATTTTCTAAAGTTCCTTATGAAAAGGCCATTGGCCGCTATGTCCCAGATGTTCACATTTTAGATGTTTCGGTTACTTTGGGTCTGATGGACACTTTGAAAACAGGAAAATCAGAGTATGCTAAAAAGTTTCGAGTAAGTCAGGAAACATATTCTATGAATAGAGTGCCGATCATCCGGGGCGGCAGGATTTACGGTGCTATCTGCGTGTTTCAGGATATATCGGATATTGAAGCGATATCACGGGAATTTGCTGTTGTTCAGGAACTAAATGATGAATATGATTCAATCATTCAGTCTTTCTCCGACGGGATAATAATTACAGATCCGGCCGGCATTATCCTAAAATATAATAAAACCTTTGAAAAGTTAAGCCTAAGTAATACTGCTGATATGACCGGCAGGAAAATCCAGGAAATAGAAGAGGTTAGTTACGCTCATTTCTTCGTCGACTTGGTCAGGCAACGCAGACAAATAGTCACACTGATGGAAAACATGTATAATCATTGTTTGCTTGTTACGGGAACTCCTGTTTTTGATAAAGAAGGAAAACTGGCAATGGTTGTAATAAACCTTAAGGATATGACATACCTTAGTCGACTGCAAAAGGAATTGACGGATGCTAAGCTTTTTAATAAGAAACCGCCCCAAAAAATTTTAGAATTGTCGGAGAGTGAAAATGCCGGAGAAATGATCGGTGTCAGCGCTGAGATGAAACAGGTATTCGAATTAGCTCACCGAGTAGCTAAAGTTGATTCTACCGTGCTGATCTTAGGAGAATCAGGTGTGGGCAAGGAGGGAGTTGGGTTACTTCTTCATACTCAGAGTAATCGTGCAGCCGGTCCATTTATTAAAATAAATTGCGGGTCAATTCCGGAGCATTTGTTAGAATCGGAACTGTTTGGATATGAATCGGGGGCGTTTACGGGGGCTCGGCGGGAAGGCAAGCCGGGTTTGTTCGAACTTGCTCATAATGGTACGCTTTTGCTTGATGAAATCGGCGATTTTCCTCTAAGCTTGCAGCCCAAACTATTGCGGGTTATTCAAGAAAAAGAGTTTGTTCCGGTGGGAGGGACAAAACCGCGCCAGGTAAATGTACGAATCCTGGCGGCAACCAATAGAAATCTTGAAGAAATGATCAGTGAGGGGCAGTTTAGGGAGGATCTGTTCTTTCGCTTAAATGTTGTTCCGGTTTCGATTCCGCCTTTACGTCAACGGCGTGAGGATATTGTGCCGCTTGTTGATCATTTTCGGGATGGGCTGAGGAAGAAGTACGGGTTGCAGCGAGAATTTTCGCCCGAGGTAATTAACGTTTTTCTGAAGTATGATTGGCCGGGCAATGTTCGTGAGCTGGAAAATATGGTGGAGCGTTTAATGGTTGTCTCATCCGGAGAAGTAATTACGTTATCCGACTTGCCTGATTCTTTTAAAAAGAGTACCGGCCAAGTTGGCGGTATATCAGTCGATTCCTTAATGCCATTGCGAGACGCCGTATATGAAGTAGAACGACAACTTATCGATAAGGCTATGGAGAAATATGGCAGTACTTACAAGGCTGCCGCTGCGCTGGGCGTTAATCAGTCTACGATAGTTCGAAGAATGGCACGTTTTCGAAGGGCTG
>CAYWSF010000303.1:1157-2423 GCA_964460725.1 uncultured Desulfosporosinus sp. | reverse complement strand
TGATGTCTCTTCAACTTCAATGATAAAGGGTTTTTGATTGAAGTGGATCACTTTCGTTTGAGCGTTTTTTGCTTTAATGGCTCAGTTTCAGTTTAGCGTTCGCAATGCTCATTAACGCTATTTGAAATCTCCGTTTTATTACCACAAAAATAAATATAAACAAGACGTCCTAAGCATGCTATAACGATACCTACGGGTCCAAGGAAAATTGCCGATACTCCTAATACTAAACAAATTACTGAAGCCTCCATCCAATAAGTCCAAAAGGAATGCTGCTTGGGGCTGCTGGTAGCATAGATAAAATAAGCAATTCCCATTTGGACAACTTCGCTTAAGCAATATAACTGTCCACCAAACATCATAGCTATAAACACACCAATGTATAAAATAGACATTATAAAAATAGCCATTATGATCACCTTTCATAAGATGAATTACTCGTAAAAAGAATATAATTCAATACAATTACTTAATTTACCTTTAATTCCATGTCGTAATCATTTTACTTATTTTTATTATTATTACCTCCATTAAACAGAGCAGGCCGCTATGACCTGCTCCATAATATAACTAATATTAAATTACTACCGTAATTTAATAAACTCGTTACCCTATTCTATCAACCTCCTTTACCAATTTATTTAAAGAATTTTTAATGGAGAGCACGTTTTTCGGGGACATTATTTCTTAAACAAGCCCTCCACGGGGCTATGCTTCTTATGCATCTTTTGCAGATCAGATCCCCATAGTTCAACATAATGGCGAACCATATCCAGTGAGGAATGCCCGAGTAGCTTTTGTAAGCTAAGCACATCCCCTCCGCTCAATAAATACATCTTTGCACATGTATGACGGAAGGTATGGGGTGATACCCTGACTCCCTTTAAATTGGCTTTTCGCCCATATATCTGCAGTCTCTCCTGAATGGTCTTTCGATTTAGCTTTCCGCCAAGTTGATTGATCCATAAATAATCATGATCTTCGCTACCTCTCAGTTTAATGTATCTTTGCAGATATTGCTTTGTTGTATCCTGGAAAGGGACCTCCCTCTCCTTTGCTCCTTTGCCCATGACAAGGAACTTATTATTATCAAAATCAATGCTACTCAACTTCATGTTTTCCAATTCAATTAATCTAACTCCAGTATCCAGCAACACAAGCATGATACAGTAGTCCCTATAGCCGACAAATGTGGATTTATCAGGAATTGCAAATAATTGTTTCAGCTCTGCTTCATCAAACGGTTGGATAATCACAGTGGGGGCT
>CAYWSF010000303.1:0-1147 GCA_964460725.1 uncultured Desulfosporosinus sp. | reverse complement strand
TATTGGTGGGCAGCTCATCAACGATCCCTTCTGTGCCAAGGAAAGCGTACATCTGTCGGAGACTTCTGATTCGGTGGTTAATTGTAGTAGGAGATAAATGACATTCTCTCTTCCAGTAAAGAATGCATTTTTTAATGTCTCCTTCTGATATGTGCAGAGGTTCTGTAGGTAGATTTAAATTAATTAGGGTCTGCTCTACATAATGCAAGTTCTCTTTATGCCAGCGTCTGGTATGAAAAGCAAGGTTCTGGATCTCCATTTCATCAATAAATTGTTGAACGCAGAATTGAAAGTCTTCTCCTCCTGAAGCTTTACTGACGGTTCCCTTTCTCTCGTTGAAAATACTCTCATCCATTTTCTTTACGTGTCTGACCATATGATCGACCTCCTCTTTTATTTTGAAGAGGTTCGCTCCGTTCCATCCGATACGCCTCGCCAGATACGATTTTATCGGATACGCAACCCAGATACGCATCAACAAAAAAAGCCTTGCGTATTCAAAGAATTCGCAAAGCCTGAAAAGCCCATTATATAGGTAAAAATGGTGCGGCGGGAGGGACTTGAACCCTCACGCCTCTCAGCATACGCCCCTCAAACGTACGTGTCTGCCGGTTCCACCACCGCCGCATCCGGTCAGGTATTAAAGAATGTCCAAACCTGACAAAGGAAATTATACAACAGTCGACTCTTCCATGTCAATCAATCTGCATTCAGCAGTAAACTGTTCTCCTGGCGGATTACCTCGATTTGACAACTTTTGTATTTTATTTTTAGGTGCTTTTGTCCGCATTGGGTTTTTCAATTTTAGGTTTGAGCAGTTCCACCTGATACCAATCGATCATTTCCATCCGGTCGAGTTTCAAGTTACGTACATCCTTGCTGATCAGTTTCTGGGCTTTCTTTTGAAACAGCCACAGACACGGGGCATCGTCAATGATTATGGCTTCGGCGCGGCGCAGCAGCTGCAGCCGGGCTTGCGGGTCTTCATATTGTTGGCGGGATTTATCCAGGATCTTATCGACCTGGGGATTTTGATACCCACAGAAGTTGGTCATGCCAATCTGGGAACTGTGGAGAAGGCTGTATAAATAGTTATCGGCATCGGGATAGTCGGCTGCCCAGCTCAGCCGGAAAAAACTGATGGCGC
>CAYWSF010000302.1:0-2424 GCA_964460725.1 uncultured Desulfosporosinus sp. | reverse complement strand
TTGTCTTCCCAGCCATTGGCGAGAATAATATTCATAATTCCATTAATCAGAGCAACATCCGTTCCGGATTTTAACCTAAGATAAAGATCTGCTCTTTCCGCCAAAGTAATTCGCCGCGGATCTACAACTATTGTTTTACAGCCCTTGTCGATCGCTTGCAGCATTTTGGCCCCAATGATTGGATGAGCTTCTGTGGTATTAGAACCAATGATAAACATCACTTCAGATTGGGGAATCTCATTAATTGAATTTGTCATGGCACCTGATCCAAAGGAAGCAGCCAGACCGGCTACTGTTGGTGCGTGTCATGTTCGGGCGCAGTGGTCAACGTTATTTGTTCCGATCGCCACGCGCATAAATTTTTGCATCAGATAATTCTCTTCATTAGTACAGCGGGCTGAACTTAAGGCAGCAATTGCATCAGCCCCGTAAGCAGCTTTAACTTCCTCGAATTTGGAGGCTACTAAATCCAGGGCCTCATCCCAGCTCGCCTCAACAAATTCGCCGTCTTTCTTAATCAACGGAGTGGTTATGCGGTTCGGACTATGAATCATATCCATACCAAAACGTCCCTTGACGCAAAGATCAAGTCCGTTTACCGGGGAATTAGGATTTGAGGTAACACCGATCACTTTTCCGTCTTTAACGTTAATGTCAAAATTACAGCCTGTGCCACAGAAAGGACAGGTAGTTTGCACCTTTTGTATTTCCCAGGGACGGCCTTTGCCAACCATATTTTTTTCCGTTAATGCCCCTACCGGACAGACTGCGAGACATGAGCCACAAAATACACATTCAGACTCATCATACGGAAGATTAAAAGCCGGACCAACCAGGGAATTATGGCCCCGGTTAGAAACACTTAAAATATTCCGCACTTGTTTTTCCGAACAAGCGCGAATACATTTTCGACAGAGAATACATTTATTTGGGTCACGCAGAATAAATGGATTATTGTCATCAATCGGAAGTTCGCGGCGTTTACCTCCGTAAACGTCTCCCTTAACACCATATTGATAAGCATATTCCGCAAGGGAACAATTACCCATTTTTTCACAAGTCATGCAATCCAAAGGGTGATTGGCAACCAGCAATTCTAAAATCGTTTTACGCGCATTTTTAACTTTTTCATTATTAGTTTCAACCACCATTCCCTGACTAATTTGCGTCACACATGAAGGCGGAAGATTGCGCATTCCCGCAATCTCTACGATACACAATCGGCATGCTGCCTCATTTGTCAGTTCCGGATCGTGGCATAAAGTAGGTATTGGTATATTATTCAGGCGACACGCTTCAAGAACAGTGCTGCCTTTTGGGGCACTGACTTCCCTTCCATCAATTGTTAGAGTAAACCATTCCATGATCTTCACTTCCTTGTGTTATTCTCCAAACTACAGCGCATGAGTTAGCTAATTAACTTGGCATCATAGTCGGAGGAAAAATGTTGGATCGTACTTAAAACCGGTGACGGAGCAGCTTGGCCCGCACCACAGAAGCAAGTCTGAGTCATTACCTGTCCCAAATTATTTAACCGGGCAATATCTGCCTGGGTACCTTTACCGGCATTAATTTTTTCCATTAACTCCTGCATACGCAGGGTTCCTTCTCTGCAAGGGGTACACTTACCACAAGATTCATGGGCAAAGAATTTCGCGATCCGGGCAGTAACATCTACCAGATCCCGACTTTCATCCAGAACAAATACTGCCCCAGAACCTAGAGTTGCCCCAATAGCCATCATCGTATCAAAGCCAATTTGCGTGTCCAGTTGGGAAGCGGGGATAAATGCCCCGGAAGTACCACCGATTTGCACGGCTTTGAGTTCCTTACCGTTTGTTATTCCGCCGCCTAATTCGAAGATAACTTCTCTGATCGTAGTGTTGGTAGGCACTTCAAAGAAGGTTCTATTTTTAACATCTCCGGATAAGGTAAGCACTTTGGTGCCCGGATAGGACGAGGCACCAATGGCAGCGTACCAGGCGGCTCCTTTTTCTATAATTATTGGGATATTGGCAAATGTTTCAACATTATTAATAATCGTCGGTTTGCCCCACAGTCCGCTAACCGGCGGAAAGGGCGGCTTCATACGAGGTTCTCCCCTATTACCCTCAATGGATTCGATCAGTGCGGTTTCTTCTCCACAAACATAGGCTCCCGCTCCCAAGCGAACTTCAATCGAAAAATCTCCCAGGACTCCCATATCCGCAGCCTGAGCGATGGCCTGTTTCAATGTCTCCGCAACTGAGGGGTACTCACCGCGACAATAAATAAAACCTTGGGTTGCTCCGATAGCATAGCCGCAAATCGCCATGCCTTCCAAAAGGGTATGCGGATCGCCCTCCATAATTAAGCGGTCTTTATAGGTACCGGGTTCACCTTCATCTGCATTGCAGATCACATATTTCTGGTCGGCTTCAGCTT
>CAYWSF010000301.1:1561-2434 GCA_964460725.1 uncultured Desulfosporosinus sp. | reverse complement strand
TGCCGGTTTGACGTCGATGGGCTTTTGGGGATTCTTCTGGGCTACGGGTTTGGGGCAGTTACCTGCTACGATCATTTATTCCTATGTCGGCGGCATGCTTACCGGGAGTACCAAAACAATGGTTACCGGCTTATTGATACTGTTTGCGCTAACAATCGTCATATTTGTTTTTAAGCAGATTTGGCAGCAACGAAGTAATGCTAAAGAGGAGAATATGTAAGGCAGCTTGAACTGCTCCTGTGCATCAAAATATGTGCTGCATCAGGCGACTTGAATAAAACTGAATTCCCACTCATAGATAACAATAGCAGCAAGTTAACTTCTTTTGTATACGCAATTGATTTAGCGTTAACAATGTGAATGAGATTGTTGACAACCTGTTATTACTATGGGCAAGGGGGTAAGATTATGGATGATGCACCGTTCCGAATTATGCTGCTCCGTGATGCTGACAAATGTGCCATTAATGAAGCATTAAAGGAGGACAGAAACAAAACAACTATTTCTGAACTCAAAATGGAATATGAAAATTGGTTAAACTCATTAGGCGGTCTTCAAATTGAATTCCCCGCCGTTGTGAGTGGATCAGCTCCATTAATAGGAAGTCAAAATAGCATCACTGCTCTTGTAGACAGAGACCGTATGTGGTTCTTTCCTTTTACTTACATCTGATACCATGGTAAGTTAGGCCGCCTTAGCTATATCTGTTTAATCTGTGAATTTCAAATATCTTTAATGAGAAATTGTATTTATGAAGCCTTACGCTCTAATAAAGAACGTGAGGCTTTTTTCTATCCGTCGCCATCTTATTTGCCAGGGAACACGTTAATCGATAGGCATTTTAGCGTAAGCGATGAAAAATTAATAGCCGGT
>CAYWSF010000301.1:0-1551 GCA_964460725.1 uncultured Desulfosporosinus sp. | reverse complement strand
ACCAAATCTTTGTGCAATGCCAATAATTGTATTTTTCCTTAAGCACCCAAGCCTCCCTTTTATTGCATACCATAGTTGGTTCATGTACATAATAAAAACTGATCCAATGTACAATACTTAAATCAGTTTCTAAACTAGAATTGAACAGAACAAAACTTCCTAAATTTAAGTACTTTGAGGAATAAAACACAAGTATGCCGAAGATGGTTTGGATATATTGATTAAAAACAGGTGGCTGGAGCAACCCCCACAGGTAATCGAAGCTGCCGAACTGGTAAAGGTATAAGCCTATCCACAATAATAATTGTAAAACGTATGGGAGGTTCCATTATGACTAAAACTGAACAAATGAATCTTTTAAATGCCAACGAGATTACCGATTTATGGACTAGCTTCGACTTGTTAAATTCAGTCCATTATGTAGCTGAGACATTTAAAAGTAACGTACAGGATGAAACCATTAAGTCTTTAGTAGAACTGTGGTACTTTAAAAGTAAAGAACATATGGATAAAATAGTTTCTATTTTCAAACAAGAGAATATTCCCCATTCTCTGGGAATTACGCAGGAAGACGTGAATTTAAATGCCCCCAGATTATTTTCCGATAAGTTGTATTTATTTTATGCCAAACTAATGTCTCAGGCTGCCTTAATTGCGCATTGCCGATCATTTACTATAGCAACCCGAAGTGATATCAGGCAGCTGTATTCAGAGTTTGTTGATGATTTACAGTCTATGGATGAACAAATCACTCAGGCTTTGAACTCGACCGGTTTATATGAACCGCCTATCGTCCCTTACCCTGAATCAATTACTTTTGTAAAGCAACAAAGCTTCCTTGCCGGATTTTTTACAGAAAAAAGAGCCTTGACCGTAATGGAAGTCCAACAACTATTTCAAAATGCCCATAGCAATGCACTGGGTAAAGCATTATTAACAGGCTTTATGCAAGTAGTCCAGTCGCCAAAATTAAAGGATTACCTTGTAATGTCAAAAAATGTCCGATGAATACTACGCTACCTATACAGACATTCTTAGAAATGAGGACATTGCCATACCTTCTACATTAGACGGCGAGGTAACGGCTAGTACTGAGTCGCCTTTTTCCGATAAGTTAATAATGAGCCATGTATCGTTATTAATTCCTGTCGGCTTCGATAATTACGGAAAAGCATTAACGTTGATCCGAAGGCGTGATTTGACAGCCACGATAGCCAAAATGATGGTTGCAACCAGTGCTTATGCGGAGGATGGAGTTAATCTATCAATCGAGATGGGATGGTTAGAACAGCCCCCCTTAGCCTTAGACAGAAAAGAGCTACAAAAGTAGCCTTCTAGAGGACATATTGTTGATATCTTTCAAAATCTGCTTCCTTGCATTCCAAAGATACTAATATTCCATCAATAGCTTTCCAAATTTTCGGCATCCTAATAATGGACGATAAAGGACACGTTGGATTTATCGATGCTCTTCACGATTTACAAGCTAAATGTAACTTTTATGATATAAATTACCAGGGTTAATTTTCTCTATATGGATATGATAGATTC
>CAYWSF010000300.1:0-2446 GCA_964460725.1 uncultured Desulfosporosinus sp. | reverse complement strand
ACTTCAGGATGTTTTTCTTCATACACTGTCTCGAGTTCCGTCAATGCATTTCTCATGCTGGCTGCGGCAGACACCATGATTTCCGTGGGTTCAGCCTTTGGGTCAGCCTTACTTCCCTCATCCGTACCACAACCCATCATTCCAAAAACCCCGAATAGAAAACTAACTACCAATAACCAAGAAATTTTCTTCACTATACACTTCCTCCTTTAAGCTTCATCCTTTATTGGTTATGTAGGTTGAGTTTGCCTATACTCGGTTAAACTATTCAAACAACACAACATGACATAACGACATTATACAATAAATAAATCTAAAAGTTAATCTAAATCAACAAGTTTTTCACTTCACCGGTATTCCAAGCTGAAAGCCGGTCAGCAGCAACCCTTAGCTCCTTGCTCTCCCCAAGTGAGCTTGTACGTCGGACCGCTTACACTCGAAATCTCCTCCATGCTGCATAACAACTCAGCTTCCACCTCATCACCGGCTTGATACCCCTCAATGCCGATCGGTGCGATTAATATAGCATCCGCCTTTAACATTGTATATGGAAGATTTTTATCAAACTCAATGGGAGAAGCCATATATGAGCCATCTTTTTTAGTCAGCACAAGCCTGAAAAATCTTTCAAAATCCGAGGGCTTCTGCAGGGACTCTTCCAGTTTAACTTTAATTTTGGGACGTGCGGGAGCGCTCAAACCATAGTAATGATGCACCAACCTGCTTACACACCAATCCATGGCAAGAAAGGCAGCCATAATCGGTCCGGGTAAATTGATAACCGGTTTGCCGTCAATTATTGCAACAGCCACTGGTTTCCCCGGAATTGCTTTTATGCCGTGACGGAAGATGGAAGCGCGTTTTTGCAGCAGATCGGCATTAAAGTCTTCTGCTCCTTTTGAGGAACCACCATTAATCAAAACAATATCTGCCGCAGCCAGGGCCATATTCAAAGCTTGCTCCAATTCTGTGGGCTTGTCCTTAATAATAGGATAGCAAATCGGTTCCGCCCCCCATTGCTGCAGAAGGGCCGAAACCATCAAGCCATTGGACTCCACGTTTTGCCCGCGCTCCGGTTTGATACCGGCTGTAATAAGCTCGCTGCCGGTTGGGATAAATACTACCTTTGGTTTTTTGAGAACTTCCAGTTGATAAATACCGCCTGACGCGAACACAGCCAAATGCACCGGTGTCAGGCAGGCGTGCGCCTCTGCCAGTAAGTCTCCTTCTTTGAGCAAACTACCCGCTTTTCTAACTCTGTCCCCTTTGCTAAAAGAAAACCCATCTGCAAAATGCAGCTTGCCGTCATTGTCAAAATAAATATTTTCTACAGGAATGATTGTGTCATAATCATCGGGAAAATCATCACCGGTATCCGCTTGGACAAATTCTACACCCTTGCTCCAACCAAAGGTATCGGGCAAGCCATTTGAGAAATCTGCGGAACGAACGGCAATACCGTCAGCCTGAGAAACGCGGCATACCGGCAGTGTGTTTTGCGAATAAACATCTTTTGCGGTGACGCGGCCTAAAGCCTGCTGAAGCGGTATCAATTCCGTACCGGCATTTAAGGGCCAATTTTCCAGCAGCAATTCTAAGGCCTCGGTTCTGGTAACTGAAAGATCTTCGTTTTGATTCATTTATTAATCTTCCTCCATTAAAATCAGCTCAGTTGCGACCATAATCAAGCAGGTCTCTACGTATACTAATGGTTCATTCGACCTTGCAGGATATCCTCCCCTGTCATATACAAACCTCTAGGCTGTATATGACCGACTTCTACTCAATCATATCCTCACAGATATCCTTATAAATATCCTCACAGATATGATTGAGTATTCGTATATGATTTCATACTGTAATTGAATAGTTACGCACCGATAATCTCCTTAACTTGAGCATCGCTCAGATCGCATTTAAAAAATTGGCTGTAAAAATACTTAATTTCTTCCGCTAAAGCTTCCGTTGTCATGATTTCTGGGTAGATTTTATTCATCGCCCAGAAAATCGTCAGCGGCTGCTCGGTCGTACGGTTGCCCCAAACATGAGCAACGGTCGGAGTCGAGTAGAGCTTGTCATTCTTAATTGCAGATATATCGCTCAAACGCGAATCGGCTAAAACATCTTTTTTGAGTGCCGGGTCAGAGAGGATTATTACGTCCGGATTCCATTTCAGCAGATCCTCCGTAGTATAAGTCAGCGTTTCGGTTGATCTGCCGTTATCAGTCTTACTAATACCGCCGGCTGCAGCAATCCACCATTCTGCAATAATGTGCGGCTGTTGACTTGCTACTACGTTGCCATAGACAACACTTTTCTTGTCCGCTTCCTTGATGTTTTTGGTCAGATCCTGCGCTTTGGCAACTGATTTGTCAAGATACTTAAGATAATCCTTGGCAACATCCTGCTTGTTGAGTGCCTCGCCAAGCAGAGTAATGCGTTTTTT
>CAYWSF010000299.1:0-2497 GCA_964460725.1 uncultured Desulfosporosinus sp. | reverse complement strand
TCCGTGAATCAATGGCAGAGGACTTTACACCTAGTGATCCAATTGCCATTGATTCACGGATATGGGATGAGTTGGACGCGCAGCATTACAAGCTTTGGCTGGAAGCAAGAAAGAAACATCAACAACACACCAAGGAATTGGCCGAGTATCGCAGAGAAAGCCTGTCCTCAAGTCACCGGGCACGAATAGCACAACTCGGGGAACAGTGCAGGCAGGCTGACGATGAAAAGATTAAAAAAATGCGCGAGTCACAAATCGCCACCGCGGAGGCGGACTATGCCCGACATATTCAAGATTTGGATATTTCCATGGAAAGGGCGGACATCATCGCTGAACCGGTAGCATATGGAATAATTGAAGTCGTAGGAGATGCGGCCTATGCAAAGTGATTACGATAAAATCCGGGAGGACAACATTGTTGAATATGGTCTAGGAATACGTCATTTATCCTTCTTGGGCAGACTGTATACAGACCGAACCCATTTCATTTTTGAACTTCTTCAAAACGCCGAGGATGCAACAGCTTCAAAAGTCCTGTTCCAACTTTTCGAAGACAAACTTGAGGTTTTCCATGACGGACGTTTATTTAATGAAAAAGATGTGCGCGGCATTTGCGGGGTGGGTGAAGGTACAAAGGCTGAAGATCTTACACAGATCGGTAAGTTCGGAATCGGCTTTAAGTCTGTCTATGCATATACAAACACGCCTGAAATTCATTCAGGGATAGAAAATTTCCGGATCGAGAACTACGTTCGCCCGTATGCCGTCCAGCACCGTGATATAGGAGACTCATGGACCACCCTCTTCACATTACCCTTCAACAAGGAGGATGTAGAGCGGGCAATCGCCTGCGGGGAAATTAGTACAAGACTTCGTCAGTTAAGTGCCAGAACACTTCTTTTTCTTCGCAATATTAAAGAGATAGAATATAAACTTCCGGATGGGATAGCCGGTGTTTATCTGCGGGACGAGATTACAAAGGACGGCGGAAGGGAAGTGACGGTCATCGGGCAGAACAACGGCGACGAGCAAAACGAAAATTGGTTAATATTTGAACGTCCCGTGGAAGTCACCGATCCTAATGAAAATGGTCCTCACAAAGTTCCCGTCGAGATCGCCTTCCGGCTTGAAAACGACAACAAGGATAATCTAGAAAGGATAAAAAAAGTAAAAGAATCCCCACTTGTAGTATTTTTCCCGACCCAAAAGGAGACACGCTTAGGATTTTTAATCCAAGGACCATATAAAACCACACCGGCGCGTGACAATATTCCACCTAAAGACGAATGGAACAAGCAGTTGGTTAAGGAGACAGCTTACCTTATTTCCGACATATTACATCAATTCAAGGTCTTGGGTCTCTTGAATGTCGCGCTGCTTGAAGCGTTACCAATAAGGCCAGATGATTTCCCGGCAGACGGCATGTTTTACCCGATCTATAAAACCGTTCGTGAGTCACTTAAAAACAGGGAACTGCTCCCCGCAGATGATGGTAGTTTCGTTTCCGCACAAAGCGCTAAACTTGCCAGTGCCGACTGGTTAAGAAAATTACTTCGGCAAGCGCAGTTTAATCTCCTATATCAGAAGGAAATGAAATGGATTAGTGGAGAGATAACCGAGACAGGACGTTATGGTGAGCTTTGGAAATATATTCGACAAGAATTAGAAGTTGAAGAATTAACTCCTGATAGTTTTGCAAGAAAAATCAACAAGCCTTTACTAACAGCCCAAATCGACGAGTGGTTTGCACATCTGTACCGGTATTTGTTAGGTACAGAAAATCTTTGGCGTCCTCCAAGAGGGTTCGGCGACTCGGGTGGTATTCTCCGGACCAAGCCCATTATCCGCCTTCAAGATGATAGTCTTGTGACACCCTTTAGGGCTGATGGCACAACCCCAAATGCCTTTATGCCTCCTCCATACGATACCGACTTCCCGATAGTGAAGCGATCAATTGCAAGCGATGAACAAGCGGGAATTTTTCTGAAACGTTTAAAGTTATCTGAACCAGATGTGTATGACGAAATTGTCGATAGGGTTTTGCCTAAATACCTAAAAGGAGACATATCCTCGATTACCGCGATTGAACACGCGGCGGACATTCAAAAGATATATCGCGCAATTACTTCTGATTCGGTGGCGGGAAAAGAAAAGGTTATTTCTAAGGCAAAAGATACCCCTTTTCTCAAGGCCGTCGATTTAATCGGAAACAACGCCTATAAAAAACCTGGCGATGTTTATAGAGATAGTCCGGACTTACGAAGATATTTTTCGGGTATGACCAGTGTATGGTTCCTATGTGAAGAAACATTGCCTAGCGTAATTAATGCCGACTTTTTGAACGATCTCGGCATTTTTGTCATGCCACGGCGAATTCCTTATAATGGTAATTTACCGTCAGGCGTAAGAGAATATTCAACGCGTGGCGAGACAATTGAGGATTATAGCCTTCACGGGCTGGATAATTTTCTTTCTTCCTTGGAACGCAATGAAAATT
>CAYWSF010000298.1:0-2508 GCA_964460725.1 uncultured Desulfosporosinus sp. | reverse complement strand
GATGCTCATATGCCTAAGTATTTAGAGCCGTCCATGATACAGTTTATGAAGACGCGTGGTCAGAATAAGGTTCTTTACGGGACTAACGGACCTTTAGGATTTACCCATGAAAAAACCATGAAACAATTAAGTGAGCTGGGTATGAAAGATGAAGTTTTACAGAAAGTCCTGAGAGGAAATGCAATGCGGATTTTCAAATTTTAATTAATTAAACAGAAACTGAAGTTAACGGACACGAACGGATAATTTTCTGTTTGTGTCCCGTACCTGATTAAAGCAATTCTCATGCAATTCAATTGATGCGCGAATCAAGTTGAGTCTATCCTTGCTTTGATAAGGCAAACGTGTAAAAGTTTGCTTTACTACTCGTATGATAAGTACCGCGACAAATGACCAGGTGTTAGTACCCTGCCATAAAGGTAGGGACTTTTAACGAAGAGAAACAGAAACTTTTTAGGAAACAACAAATTTAGCTTACAAACAAAAATGAAATGAACCCTTTAATGGAAAACATAATGGGGTTAGGGAGGTAATTTTTTTAATGGATCGTAAGCAAACCCCGTTAAGACCTTATTTCGAAAAAATGGCAGATATTGGCAGGAAGTTATCAGCCAACGAAATAAAGCGCTCTGAAGAAAACGTAAAACTCGTAGCTGAGCAAGAGGACATATTGAACGCTAAAGCGGCTGAGGTTAAAAAAGCTGGCGTACCTGCGGAACGCATCCGAAAAAGAGGTCAAATGACAGCTTATGATAGACTGGAGTATGTGGTTGATCCCGGTACTTGGTGTCCTTTGCACACATTATACAACCCCATGGACAATGCGGAAGGATGTACCGGAGTTGTCGATGGTATTGGCAAAATCCAAAATAGATGGGCAGTAATAATTGCCTTTGATAATAAGATTATGGCCGGGGCATGGATTGCAGGCCAAGCGGATAATATTCTCAGAGTAACAGATTTGGCCAAAAGGCTTAATATACCCTTGGTTTGGCTTCTCAACTGCAGCGGGGTCAGATTGACGGAACAGGAGAAAGTGTATGCCAACCGCAGAGGGAATGGTGCTACTTTCTTCCGGCATTCGGAATTGAACCAATTAGGGATACCTGTGCTTAATGCTATTTTCGGAACCAATCCTGCCGGAGGCGGCTATCATGGCATCAGCCCGACCATTTTATTAGCGCATAGTGATGCTAATATAGCGGTTGGCGGTGCAGGGATTGTCGGGGGGATGAATCCGAAAGGTTACTTTGATATGGAAGCTGTCCAACAGTTAATTGATGCCACCAAGTCCTTTAAAGGCGTGCCACCGGGAAGGGTAGAAACCCATTTTGACAAAACGGCCTATTTCCGGGAAGTGCATGATACCGAAATTGCTGTTTTAGACGGAATTAAGCAATATATGAGAGCAATACCTGCCTATGAGCCGATGTTTTTTAGAGTTGCTGAGCCGGCCGAACCGAAGTTTCCGACGGAAGAGTTGGATCGCATTGTACAGGCTAACCAAAAGAAACCTTATGACGCCATTCAAGCGTTAGCCCGATTAACCGACAATAGTGAATTTATGGAGTACAAACCGGACTACGGGCCGGAGGTATATACAGGGATAGCAAAGATTGACGGTTTCCCCGTTGGGATTATCGGCAACAGGCAAGGAATTTTTACCAATTATCCCGAATATGCGAATAACCTTTATATGGGAATTGGCGGTAAGTTATATCGTCAAGGGTTAATAAAGCAAAATGAATTTGTAATGTTATGTGATCGCGATGATCTGCCGATTATTTGGGTACAGGATACAACCGGCATTGATGTTGGCGATCTGGCAGAAGAAGCGGAACTTTTAGCACTGGGTCAGTGTCTAATCTTTTCAATCGAGAAGACCAATATTCCGATGATGTGCATTGTCCTGCGCAAGGGCACCGCGGCAGCTCATTACGTAATGGGCGGACCGCAAGCAAACAATAATAATGCAATTACAATCGGAACGCCGTTAACTGAAATTTATGGGATGCACGGTGAAACTGCTGCAGCAGCAACTTTTTCAAGGCGATTGGTAAAAGAACAGGAAGCAGGAAATGATTTAGAACCGGTTATTGAAAATATGAATCAAATGGTTCAGGATTTCTTTGATAATTCCAGACCGGCTTACTGTGCCAAAACAGGATACGTAGATGAAATCGTTTCTATGAGGGATTTAAGAAAATACTGCGTAGCCTTTGCTGGTGCCAGTTATCAAAATCCTCGCACAATTACACCGGTTCATCAAATGTTGCTGCCAAGAACAATTAAGGGTTAAATCAATTAAATAATTAGATCATAAGATCATAAGATCATGATAATTAGATCATTAGATAAATAATTATCTAAACAAGAAAGTTTTTGCATCTGTAGTGGTGTTGCTCAGGACGATGCCATTCGATGCCATTTTGGTTAAGGTTTTGAATAAACTGGCTTAACAGCACTAACAACACATAGGGGTATTTTAAACCTCCATGTGTTGTTTTT
>CAYWSF010000297.1:0-2514 GCA_964460725.1 uncultured Desulfosporosinus sp. | reverse complement strand
CAAAATCAAAACCGCATCGGGCTTAACTTCCAATAGCAATTTAAAACTTTTTGACCAAATTTTTGGTGCAAAAAACGCCATAAATCAAGATCTTCCTCTTTCATAGGAGCGAAATCGGCGTGAGCACCCTCCGTAGGATAGACTTCGCCGGCGATAAGCAGCGATTCCCCCAAGCCGGTGCCGGGTGCCAGCACGGCCCTGTTAGCCGATTCTCGGCTGTTATTTTTATTGTCCGCCGCCCGCACCGGATCGCTGAGCAACAGCAGCTCCTGAGCCGGCAAAAGGGAAATACCGTAACCTGAAGCGACCAAATCATTGCAAATGCCTACTTCTGGGATAAAAGCGAGCCGCTTTCGTAAAACTTCCAGATCAATAGACCCGTCAAGATTCGTGGGTTTGCAAATATTCCCAAAAACCGGTGCCGCCACACAGAACCAGGCAGCCTCAATTCCCTCAGACTGCCAAAGACTGTTCTTCTCAAGATAATCGGTAACCCCTTCTTCCAAAGAAGAAAGCTTTTTGCTTTCGTACTTGGCTTCATGCAAGATTTTTAAGCGCTTATTTGCAAAAGAAAAAAGAGCAAATTTTGTTTTAGTGCCGCCAATATCTCCGGCTAAAAGCATCATTATCACCTGCATTCATAATATTCTTAAATTACATCCTCATAACCATAGCAGTTAATTCCCACAGACGCAATTTTTATAGCTTGGCACAATTGATAATGTTTGCCCTATACTAATAGTTACTGTAAAATATAATCGGTAAGCAAAAAAACTTCCAGCCCTTAGCGAAAGTGCAAGTGAGGGAGGCTTCACTTTGGTGTGTTAAAAATTTATATGAAACGATAATGCAAAGAAGCATGACATGGAGAAAGGAGTATGACATGGAGATTAAATTAACACAAATGACAAAAACCTCCGGTTGAGCGGCTAAAATCTCACCAGAGATTTTGGCACAGGTCTTGTGTCATATAGAAAAGCCTGATCATCCGGATCTGCTCGTTGGTATTGAAACATCCGACGATGCAGCAGTTTATAAAATCAATGATGATATTGCCTTGATCCAGACACTTGATTTTTTCACACCCATTGTGGACGATCCCTATCTATTTGGGCAAATCGCGGCTGCTAACTCCTTGAGCGATGTCTATGCTATGGGCGGAGACCCTGTACTGGCACTAAACATTGTTTGTTTTCCCGACTGTTTAGACCCTTTTATTTTGGCAGAGATCCTACGCGGTGGTCAGGATAAGGTCACTGAGGCCGGTGCAGTCCTGGCAGGAGGACACAGTGTATCAGACGATGAACCAAAGTATGGGCTATCAGTTGCAGGATTCGTTCATCCTTTGAAAATCATGGCCAATAATCAGGCAAAACCGGGAGATGTTTTGATTCTGACAAAGCCTTTAGGTGTCGGAATTATAAATACCGCAATCAAGGCAGAACTGGCCAGTGAAACAGCCAATCATGAAGCAGTGCTTTCCATGACTACACTAAACCGCTTCGGAAAAGAAGCAATGCAGAATGTAAGCGGCGTACACAGCGTTACAGACATTACCGGTTTCGGACTGTTAGGCCATGCAATTGAAATGGCCGAGGGAAGCAACGTTACATTTCGCATCAGAAGCAACGATATTCCATATATCAATGCGGCAAAAGAGTATGCTAATATGGGACTGGTCCCGGCAGGCGCTTATAAAAATAGGGATTTCTTTGGCCAGCGGGTTTTTATTAGCGAACACGTGCCTACTTTCCTCGAAGACATTCTTTACGATCCTCAAACCTCAGGAGGATTACTGATCAGCGTTGCCAAGGAAAATTCAAAAAAGCTTCTGGAAAATCTAAACGCATCACCGGTTGCTTTTGCTTGCATCGGAGAGGTCGAAACTTTTTCCGAAAAATATGTTGTCGTGGAGTAGATATTTCCTGATCCTTTTAATCATAATGTTTTGTTGGAAAATTGAATCGCCTATGGGAAAACCCCGTGATTTTTCTCACACATTTAACCTCAAAAATAAGAATTTACCCGTTTACGAAGCTGATACCATCCTGAAATAATGTATATTATATTACGCATTCTGCACTCCACTCACTCATAGACCAACCGCTGATCTAAAATTAACAACTGTTATAAAAATCAACTCTGCGGGCGGCTTGACTATTCTTCCGCCCGAAGGCTTTTAACAGCCGTCAAAACGAGCGACCTCACCACTTGTTTAACAAAGCGCCTGGTTTCTTCATCAGTTTCGCGGATGGCATCCAGCGCGGCGAGTGCTTTATCCCGCCGATCCTCCGTTAAATCATAAAAGGTTTTTGCCCCGGTTGCTTCAATAACACTATATAAGGTGTCAACAAATACTTCACGCTTTTTATCATCCAAGGAACTCAACCATTTTGTCAGGGTTTTGTTAGCTAAAACTGCTATATGATTCACATCCGGCAGATATACAAAATCGCCTTCCTCGACCAGCCATGAGTAAGGGTCGTGCTGCATAATTCCCATCCGGTTGCGTTT
>CAYWSF010000296.1:0-2520 GCA_964460725.1 uncultured Desulfosporosinus sp. | reverse complement strand
GATTTGCGCAACGATCAGACATAGGGAGCTAAGATGAAAGATAAAAAATACTATACTGTAAACCGAAGCATTAAATATTCCAGCCGCAATAATACCAAAGCGAATTGTGCAAAAAGTGATTTCCCGGTTGTCGGTATTGGCGCTTCTGCCGGAGGAGTAGAAGCTCTGGTATCCTTTCTGGGTAACGTGCCTGAAAGCAGCGGCCTGGCTTTTATCATTGTTCAACATATGGAGCCGCATCGTGAGGATCTTTTAGTTAGGGTACTCCAGAGTGCCACAACCATGAAGGTGAATCAGGCCATGGAAAACATATCCGTTAAGCCGAACTGCGTTTATGTCATTCCGACGGACGTAAATATGTCGCTCCAACATTGGTTGCTCCGTATTTCTGATTATTCTGCGCCTCACCCCCAGCCTATGCCCATAGACTGCTTTTTTCATTCTCTTGCGGAGGACGGACAGGAAAGAAGCATTGGCGTTATTCTTTCTGGTACGGGAACAGATGGTACATCGGGGCTCAGAGCTATTAAGGAAAAAGGGGGCGCGGTCTTTGTACAAGAACCGGCCTCGGCTGAATTTGACGACATGCCCCGTAGTGCCATAGATGCGGACTTAGCAGATATTGTAGGTCCGGTGGAGTCTTTGCCGCTGGAAATCCTTTCTTACCTTGAGCACAAGTCTGTTATGGGCAAGGCTTACCAAATAAGGACAAATAATGTTAATTGCTTTGATGAGATTATACTCCTGTTAAGGTCGCAGACCGGCCATGATTTCTCTTCTTATAAAAAGGACACTGTACGCCGGCGGATTGTTAGGCGGATGGGTATTCATCAAATGGATAAGATCGCCGATTACATTCGTTTTTTAGATAAAAATTCTCAGGAAGTTGAATTGTTATTTAAAGAGCTTTTAATCGGGGTTACAAGTTTCTTTCGGGATCCATGGGAATGGGATTTATTAAAAAGCCGAGTAATCCCCGCACTCTTGGCTGAGCGGTCTAATGGTAATATGATTCGGGTCTGGGCGCCCGGTTGTGCCAGCGGCGAGGAGGCTTACTCCGTAGCTATAGCCTTAAAAGAGGTTCTGAACGAATTAGAGCCTGCTCAAGATTGTTTTATGCAAATTTTTGCCACTGATCTGAACCGAGACGCTATAGATAAAGCTCGGGAAGGGGTTTTCCCGCTTGCCATCGAGGACAGTGTGTCCTTTGAACGCCTGCAGCGGTATTTCGTCAAGGTGGGGCGCGGGTATCAGGTTATCAAGAACATTCGGGATATGGTAGTCTTTGCTCAGCATAATATAATTAAGGATCCCCCCTTTACTAAAATTGATATATTGCTCTGCCGCAACCTGCTTATCTACTTGACGCCGGAGGTGCAAAAAAAGCTCATGCCTCTGTTTCACTACAGTCTGAATCCAGGTGGCTTTTTATTTCTAGGAAGCGCAGAGACAATCGGACTTTTTACTCATCTTTTTAAACCGCTGGAACATAAATCCCGGATCTACCAGCGACAATCCTTATTACAGACTGAGCCGTTAGAGTTTCCGACCTCCTTTTACCCTGCTCAGGCTGCTGTCGATAAGCCGTCGAAATCGGTCCAGAACATTCAGCTACTGACAGACAAACTGATTTTGCAAAATTATTCACCGCCCACTGTACTGGTTAACGACAAAGGTGATATCCTCTACATTTCCGGGCGGACCGGCAAGTACTTAGAACCGGCTGCCGGTAAGGGCAACTGGAATATTTTTGCCATGGCCCGGGAAGGATTAAATTTTACCCTGAGCAACGTATTCTACCAGGCACTTCGGAAGAAAGAAGAGGTTGTTTTTAAAAACGCTGTCGTAAGAAACGAAGGCGGAACGCAGACAGTAGATATCACCGTAAATCCTATCAAAGAGCCGGAGGCGCTGCGCGGGACATTGCTTATTGTTTTTACCGACGTGCCTGCTAATGCGGGTACTACGACGACCAACCCCAGTGACCAAATCCTGTCCGGTGGCCGGCGAGAGGCGGAACTGGAGCTGGAACTGATGCAAGTTCGCCAGATGTGGCAGGCGGCCAGTACCGAAATGCAGATAACCCAGGAAGAACTTAAATCCAGCAATGAGGAATTGCAGTCAAGCAACGAAGAACTCCAATCGACCAACGAGGAACTAACCACCACCAAGGAGGAAATACAATCCTTAAATGAGGAGCTAAAGGCAGTCAATTACGAACTGCTGTCAAAAATAGAAGATCTGTCCTTGGCCAATAACGACATGAGGAATCTGTTGGAAAGTACCAATATAGCCACCCTGTTTTTGGATAATTCGTTACGCGTAAAGCGTTTTACCAGCGAAATGTCTTTGGTTTCAAAGCTGATTTCAAGTGACGTGGGGCGGCCCATCACCGATATAGCTTCGGGTCTTTTTTATCCTGAACTAACCGGGGATGTTAAGAAAGTGCTACGGACGCTCAACACCATTGAAAAACAGGTCAAGTCTGATCATGGATCTTGGTTTAAGGCTCGTATTCTG
>CAYWSF010000295.1:0-2527 GCA_964460725.1 uncultured Desulfosporosinus sp. | reverse complement strand
AACATGGCCTTCGCATTGCGGATACCGCTCTTTTAGAAAATCCATCATGCGCCAGTACAATTGGCGACCAATTCCCTGGTCCTGATAATGCTCTAGAATATATAATGCCTCAACAAAGCCAAATTTATTATTCGGGAAATAATAAAAGATCACAAAGCCTACCAATTCTCCTAAACAATCGGCATAGAGAATGTGCGCTTTGACCTGTTCATTATCCCTTGACTGTAACTTACCGACTAGAGCGCTGATCTCTCTGATGGAGTAATGAAAAACTTCCTGGCAATATTTAATTACATTGTTAAAATAGACAGTGTCAAGGTTACGCAGCTCCAGGAACTTAAACATTTTTGACCCTCCTCCCGGTTCCATTTGTACTTATAAATGCAATTTATGTGCCAAGTAGTCTATAAAGGAAAGAGGCTGATACTGAAGGCTTTGCGGGATAAAAATAATGCAAAATATTGCATCCATGAATAAGACTGCCTGCAATAATATGCAGGCAGTCTTATGGTAAACCATGCTTTTCCAATTTATAATATAAGCTCCTTACGGCAATGCCCAGTTGTTTGGCCGCTTCAGTTTTGTTGCCTTTAGTCCTCTGCAGTGTTTTTTGCAAAATACCCTTTTCTGTGCTGTCCAGGAGCTTGCTGAGCGTTTGATTGGGGGGGGGCTCCGCTTCCGGCTCCCTGAGCATATTGCCGTCAGCCAGCCACTGGGGTTTTGCAGTACTGGTCAAGGACGGTATGTGTTTCGGTAAGATTATCGCCTCATTGCTGTTCAGGTTAATAATCGACCGTCCAACGACATTTTCCAGCTCTCTGATGTTGCCCGGCCAGTCATAGGTCATAAACATATCAATTACCGCCGGTGATAATTCGGGTACTTTTCGTTTATACTCCTGGGCAGTTTTTTCACATAGATAGGCTGCCAAAATGGGTATATCGTTTTTGCGGCCTCTAAGCGGCGGGATAAATACCGGGACCACGTTCAGCCGGTAGTACAAGTCTTCACGAAATGTACCCTCTCTAATTCTTTGCTCCAAATTAGCATTGGTGGCGGCGATTACCCGCACATTTATTGCTATGGGATTGGTGCCGCCGACCCGGATTATTTCTTTTTCCTGCAGTACTCTAAGGAGTTTCGCTTGTAGGGCGAGATCCATGTCGCCTATTTCGTCCAGAAAGATGGTGCCGCCGTCTGCTTCCTCGAAGTAACCTTTTTTGCCGCCCCTAACTGCCCCTGTGAAAGCCCCTTCTTCATATCCGAAGAGTTCACTCTCCAGTAAGGATTGGACGATAGCCATGCAGTTGACCCGGACAAAAGGCCATCTGCTTCGGTTGCTGACGTTGTGAATGGCATGGGCAAACAGCTCTTTTCCCGTGCCGCTTTCTCCTCTCAGCAGTACCGTGGCCGGTGTGTCCGAGGCGTGTTTGGCCTGAGCTATGGCAGCCTTTATCTGCTCGCTGCTGCCGATGATGTCGTCAAAGGTATATTTGGCCTGCAGGTGTCTGATTAGTTTCCTGGCGTTGGCCAACTCCTCAGATAGCTGCATGATTTCAGAAATATCCTGGATTACCCCGACGCTTCCCCGTAATTTTCCTTCCATTATAACCGGGGCTACATTCACTACTACTTCTTTTTTCATCGGGCCCATTTTCAGCCTGACCCCACGTACCGGTTGTCTGGTCTGGAGCACTTTTAAGTGCATGCTTTCGCCTCCGGTTACCGCCACCGATGCCGGTTTATCAATAACGTCAGCCTCGGTGAGGCCGGTAATTTTCATGTAGGCGGGATTAATCAACATGCCGTTACCTTTTTCGTCGACTACCGTGATGGCATCATTTGTAGCATAAAGGATCGCTTCCAGCCAGGCCCTTTTTTCTTTTAAATCAACAATTTCCTGATTTAGCTTCTTTATTTTAGTAACATCACGAAGAATTGCCACAGCGCCGACGATTTCTTTATTTACAATAACGGGAAAACGATTACTGATGACAGTAATATCTCCAAACTGCAGCATTTGATGGAGTTCTGATAGCCCTGTCTTTAACACTCTGAGCAAGCAGGAGCTGGGGATGGTCTGTGTCACCGGTTTTCCCAGGACGTCAGCAGCTTTAAGACCGGTAATTCTTTCGGCGGCAGGGTTAAATACAGTGACTATGCCGGCATTGTTTATCGCCAGTATAGCCTCAAAAGAAGAGTTTAATATTATTTCCAGCAGAGTTGAATTGGTTGTTTCCGGCAAGATAATCACCTCGCAAACTTATATTCGATTATATCCATGAATAATCCTGCCTGAATAGAATGGATATCCAACACTTCCCGCCTGACAAGGAACCCGTGCCGGAATTAGGCAGTTGTTATCCGGTCGTACCAAATATTGCACCGGTAACCATCGGAATCAACCAAATTATCCAGACTACAATACTGAATTTATGGAATTTGACTATTAAATCCTCATTCTTCTTAATTGAGAGAATTTCATACTGAAAAACCCTGCAATAATGGCGTTTTGATGAGCCGAAAT
>CAYWSF010000294.1:0-2542 GCA_964460725.1 uncultured Desulfosporosinus sp. | reverse complement strand
GCAGTAGGATCTGTGCTGCGAGTGTTCGGGCTGTGCTCGATCAGGCTGCTGCCGTTGTTTTGGTCAGTGAGAAACTCAAAAATCAATCCGGCCTGGAAAGCTGGGCAAGGGAACCGGCGAAATATCGGGTTATCTATAACGGTGTGGATTTGGCGGAGGTGGTCCAGCCGCCCGGACAGCAGGAAACTTCCCTGGACCGGAGTCAAAGCACATCATCCGTGCGCGTCCCTTCTGCATCCTCAAGCCAGGCAGCTTCCGCAGATCAGGGTCAAAGCAGATCCCGACAGCGTATCCTTACTGTTGGTTTCCTGCGCCCAGATAAGGGGCATGCTGTAGTGCTAAAGGCACTCCCGGCACTGATCCGTGAATTTCCGGATTTAGAATATCGCATTGTCGGGGACGGAACGGAACGACAAAAGTTAGAGGCCTTGACTGCAGAATTAGGTCTGGGCAGCCATGTTCAGTTTTTGGGCAGTTTACCCCATCACGAAGCGATGCGGGAAATGGCAAAGTGTGATATTTTTGTCCTGGTGAGTTGGAAAGAAGCCTTTGGCGTTGTATATTTAGAAGCGATGGCTAACGGTAAACCGATCATTGGCACTGTTGGCGAGGGGATCGCTGAGATTCTCACCCGGGAAGCTGTCGGTAAGGCAGTTCCGCCCCAGGACGTTTTAGCTGTCACGGAGGCCATTCGTGAACTCTTAGCTAATCCGGAACAAGCGGCAGAGATGGGGAAGCGGGGGAAAGACCTGGTCGCCCGCCGCTTTACTTGGGAGTATAACGCCCGGAAGACGCTTCAGTTATATCAGGAGGTCAGTCAACTTTAACTTTAGAAAGGGAGAACCCCAGTGGATCTGCGTTTAATCCTTAAGAATGCCGCCGCGTTAAGCGTGGCCAGTGTACTTTCCAAAGCAATTTCCGCTGTGGTGGGGATCATAGTTGCCCGTTATCTGGGGCCGGATATATTCGGGGAATACGGCACTGCTTTGGCCTATGTCGGGATATTTATTCTTTTTGCGGATTTTGGTTTGAGCAATTACATGGTCCAGGAAGGCTCGCGTAATGAAAGCGTTTTACCACTTTATCTGGGAAATACCCTCTTATTTAAGCTGATTTCCACCCTGACCATCTTCGTGCTGATGCTTGTTTTTATGCCTTCAGTCTATAACCTGTCCATTCGAAACATGATTATTGTTTTTGCTTTGGCCGGTGGATTGAATGCCTTAGACAGCACAGTTTATAACTATTTTCAAGCTAAACAGCAGATGTATCTTGCTGCTATGTTTCAGTTTCTTTCCACCTTCCTGATTGGGGCTTTGACTATCCTGGTTGTGTTTAAACAGGGAGATGTCCTGTTGATCTCCTTCGCGCAGCTAGTGACGGCCATTATTATTTCGCTCCTGTTATATCTTTACTTACGGCGCCACATACGCCTTATATTTAAACCACGTCGTCTCTTGGGAATGCTTAAGGGAGGGCTGCCTTTCGGGTTGGCAGTGATCTTTTTATATTTCTATTTTCAGATAGACACGTTCATGCTTTCCCTAAAGCTCCCCTCATTTGATGTGGGGATTTTCAAAGCGGCTTATGGTTTGGTCTCCGTACTGATGTTTATCCCGGGAATTTTGACAAGTGTAATTTACCCAATCTTGTTTCAGCTGGGCGTGACTAGTAAGGAGCAGCATCAGGGAACGATCGAAAAAATATTTAAAGTCTTGAGTGCGGTTGGCATTGCCGGCAGCTTACTGTTATTTGTTTTGGCGGATCCCTTGATTACCTGGTTATATGACAATCGTTATCCGGAGTCGATTCCGATTATGATGCTGTTAAGTTGGGTCTTTGCCTTGGAATGTTTAAGCTTTTCCTTAGGAGATGTATTGACAACCACGAACCGGCAATGGACTCGCGTCTGGATTCAAGGCAGTGCGGCTGTCCTGAAAGTGGCACTTAATATTTATGCCATTCCACGCTATGGGATCTATGGAGCGAGCGTGGCGACTTTGCTGGTCGAAGTTTTTATATTCGTTATGTACTATGTGATTGTTCGCCACCAAGTTTATAAGGTTCGGATTTGGCGTCAGCTGCCGGCTATTCTTTTAGCTTCGGCAGCCATGGGATTCACGGCCTTTTTCCTGCGCCATCTTCATCCCCTGTTGTCAGGCGCTATAGCCGGAGTTCTTTTCTTAATAATCTTGATTGGCTTGGATAAGGATTTCCGACGTATCGGCAAGTATATTCTCAGTCAATTAACCCGCCGGCCCAAGCTGAGCTAATGTGCAAGGGGACGATTTAAAAAAATAAAAAAGTATACAATCAGAAAGTTTCTGGGATTAAAAAGCAAACTCTAATTAGATAAAAACCATTATAGTTACTGGAGAGTAAAACCAAGGGGTAAAAAAATAAGGGGCATTTAAAGAATGAAAGTAGTTACTGTCTTAGGGGCCAGGCCTCAATTTATTAAAGCAGCTCCTCTATCAGGGGCTTTAAGAAAGCAGCACGTGGAAAAAATAGTCCATACCGGCCAGCATTATGATTACCGGAT
>CAYWSF010000293.1:0-2546 GCA_964460725.1 uncultured Desulfosporosinus sp. | reverse complement strand
GAGGGCGTGCTGGCTCATGAGCTGGCGCATGTTAAAAATAGAGATGTGCTGATCGGTACAATTGCAGCTACACTGGCCGGTGCAATTACGATGATGGCTAACGCGTTTCAGTGGGGTGCCATTTTAGGAATGGGCCGTGGCGAGGATGATGAAGGCGGAGCCGGTTTGATTGGTGGGTTGGCAATGGCAATTTTGGCGCCCATTGCCGCCGCTATTGTTCAGATGGCTATCTCTCGTTCTAGAGAATATTCGGCGGATGCTACAGGAGCCATAATTGCCGGTTCACCGGATGGTTTGGCTAACGCCTTGTTAAAATTAGAATCCGCGGCGCAGCGGATTCCTATGCAGGCCAACCCGGCGTCTTCCCACTTGTTCATTGTAAACCCATTCTCCGGGGCTAGTATGGCTAAACTATTTAGCACTCACCCATCAACTCAGGATAGAGTAGCCAGGCTGAAAGCTATACGTTAATGTCTGGTTGCCGTGGAATGTAAAAAAATAGCCATAGAGTTTATAGAACTCTATGGCTATTTTTCCTGTTTCTTGCGGGAAATATTATTAACTCAACTTTCGCAGTTCAAAAAGCGGTCTAGTCCCTTGTAAAATCGAATGTTAGACCAACTTTTTTAATCAAAAACAAACAGAAAACACGCCTTTTTTGGTAAAATGTAGTCACCACAACAACAAACCAAGAAAGGATGTTTTCTGTGGCTATTATTTTACCAAATAAAGATAACAATGAACAGGCCCAATCTTATTCCGACCGGTTTATAAAACAAGCAAAAATCGGTACCTTTTTGCACCAGGCAAACATCCGAAAAGAATCAGGCCAATCACCATTGTTCCTATTCGGATTTATCTTTTCCCTCGTATTTCAAGGGAAAAACCTTTATCGTACATTGGAGTCAAAGCGTATAGATAATGCTCCCGCCAAAGATGCGGTGTACCGTTTTCTAAACAGGCCAACTTACAACTGGCGGAAGTTTCTTATCACGTTGAGTTCATTTCTCATTAAAACTATGCTTTTACCTCTAACATCAGAGGACCGAAATCGTGTGTTAATTTTAGATGACTCTACTTATTCCAGGAACCGTAGTAAATCGGTTGAGTTATTAGCGCGAGTTTATGACCATTCAATGAATCGGTATCTGAAGGGATTCCGAATGCTGACCTTAGGCTGGTCAGATGGTGGAACCTTTATGCCCCTTGCATTTTCTTTGCTTAGCTCTGATAAAGAGAAAAATCGTTACCAAGAGCTGAATCAAGGAATTGATAAACGAACTGTTGGGTACCGCCGCCGCAGGGAAGCGATGCAAAAATCGACGGAAACTATGTTCTCGCTTCTTGCTCAAGTCAACCCGTTACAACTTTGTGCAAGCACCCTGCTTTTTGATAGCTGGTTTGCATTTCCATCCATAATCAAGCGGGTGCTAACGGAACACCATTTACATGTTGTTTGTATGCTAAAAGATATGCACCGCGTTTATTACAACTACAATGGCAGTGAATATACATTGGGTCAACTCTATAAACATTTGCGCAAAAGACGCGGGCGGGCCAAGATTTTATCATCCGTCGTTGTCGGTCTCGGCAAAGCCCAAAACGGCGAAGATGTTCCGGCAAGAATCATCTTCGTTCGAGACCGCAACCGCTCAAAGAAATGGCTGGCTATCCTAACCACAAACCTTGAGTTATCTGATGAAGAAGCCATCCGTATTTACGGTAAACGCTGGGAGATTGAGTGTTTCTTCAAAGTCATAAAGTCCCATTTGCAGTTGGCTAAGGAATTCCAGTGTCGTAGTTATGATGCGCTTATTGCTCATACCACCATTGTTTTTGTGCGATATATCATGTTGGCGATAAGTGCCAGGGAGGAGAAAGACCTCAAAACCCTTGGCGAACTCTTTTATCTGTGTTGCGACGAAATTGAGGATATTCGTTTTGCCGAAGCTATTCTTATAATCATGGAGCTTTTCGCTACAACGCTTAGCAAGGAATTTCTTCTTTCTGAAGAACAAGTTCAACAGTTTTTAGACGCGTTTTTTGAACAGTTACCTGCCTTTCTGAAAAGTTCGCTTCAGATAAGGGCGGTTGCTTGATACTTAATAGTTACTTAATGCCCAATTAATAAGGGCTTGAGCCTGTTTTTATGGTGCGAAAGTTGAGTAATTAAATTTATAACAGATTAGCATCGGATAGCATTTTCTTGATAGCATCCTTTTCTTCCGAAGTGACATCTACCAACGGCAGTCTAGGTCCGCCAACCTGCCATCCCAGCATATTAAGAGCGTTTTTAACAGGCACCGGGTTAGTTGTGATAAACATACCTTTAAATACCGGGAAAATACTGCAATGTATTTTGGCAGCCATAGTAATATTACCTGAAGTGAAAGCATTTACCATTTCCTGTATTCGTTGTCCAATAATATGGGAAGCTACACTGACAACTCCCGTGCCGCCCAAGGATAAAATGGGCAAGGTTAAAGAATCATCCCCACTATAAATAGCGAAATGATCCGGCAACAAACGCCGCAGTTCGCTAACCT
>CAYWSF010000292.1:1875-2579 GCA_964460725.1 uncultured Desulfosporosinus sp. | reverse complement strand
CAACGAGCACGGCAGAAAAAGTTGCCAGTAGGGAAGTCCAAAGAGTAAATTTGACAGCAAAGTGAAACTCAGGCTGTTTAAGAACATTGAGAAGGGTTCCCGGATCACTGTAAGTAAATAAGCTCATAATAATTAAGAAAAGAAACAGCATCAGCACTGCAAACATCAACCAGAAAGAACCCAAAAACAGGCTCTGCCTTGGCGGCTTAGGATTTTTTAATTTTAAATCCATATTTCTCAAATGATGCCGGACCATTCTCCTGTGAATACTGCAAGAAATCGTTTGCGAGTTCCTTATCCTTTGCATAGATCAAGGAGGTGGCATGAATTTCTTCCACTACATTTATCTGAGCATCAATTTCAATAACCTCGAGGGTATCTCTGTCTTTTAAGGTGTTGCTGTATTCAACGATGCCCGCATTTCCCTGTCCCATCTTAATGGCAGCCAATACTTTAGGCGGGCTTTCTAAACTGGCCATAATATTTTTTTCTATTTCGGCGGTTTTACCGATTTTATCAAAAACCTTATAAGCTGACTTTCCAATAGCTGTTGCATCTTTATCCGGAATCAGCAGTTTAACTCCTTCTTTGGCCAGATCCTCTACCGCGGATATCTGCGCGGGGTTACCCTTAGGAGTAATAATAACCGGCGTATGATAAGCTAGCGGACCGGCGACTTGATCGATAAATCCTTTTTGCTTAGC
>CAYWSF010000292.1:0-1865 GCA_964460725.1 uncultured Desulfosporosinus sp. | reverse complement strand
TTTAGGTTGACTATTAAAAATAAAATCAGCATTTTTTTCAGTATTTTTTCGACCAATAAAATTATAGCGGTTAGTTTCTATTTGCAAGTCTTGAAGCCCTCTAATTATATAGGCTATATAGATATCGCCTTTTTTTGCCGTTTCTATCTGGCTTAATAAGGTCCCGGAGTTATTGAAGGTAAGTTCGACTTTGACACCGGTTTTTTGCTCATAGGCTGTCGCCAGGTCGGTGACCGGTTCTTTCAGATTGGCTCCGACATAAGCAAAGAGGGTCTTCTGCTCTTCTTGTTTCTGTGCTGGTTGCTCGCTGCTCTGAGCAGTTTGATTGCTGCTGCTGCAGCCTCCAAGGAATAATAGACTCATCGCCAGGATTGCCAAAAATGCGGTGAGAACACGGGGGTTGATTTTTTTGAACATTTCTTTCACCCTTTCTTTTCATTTACAAATATTTAATTTTTATTTAACTAACCCCTTTAATCACATACGGAAATCTTCTCAGCCTTTCCAGAGTCAATAACAATAAAATCTTTTTCATTCAACATAACTTAACTTTAGCCAACATAAATCAGACGATATTATTTAAAACACTAGTTTAACAATTTACAAGCTAACATAAAATAACTAAATTAAGTATATATTATCTTATATTTTACGTCAATAATGAACATAATCTGTTGATTTCTACCATTAAGGATTTTACTCTGGGATCCGAATGGTAAAACTTCATGGGCACAAAGGTACCCGCAAAAGGTGTATTCCATATAGTAAAACTTCTTTTTGCCTGCCATGAACAAGGGTTTCGCCGCTTGATTGGAAATGGAAAATAAATAGATCCCTTCTTTTATTTTGCATATAATAATGCTATAATTATGTACAAAAGGAGGTTCTCCTATGCCGCTGATCAGACCGATTACGGATTTAAGAAACACCAACGAAATCTCCGATATATGTCACGCCAAGAAAGAGCCGATTTTCATTACAAAAAATGGGTATGGTGACCTAGTAATTATGAGCATCGAAACCTACGAAGCCCTGTTGGAAGAACGGGAGCTTGACACCGCCATCGCGGAAGCTGAAGCCGAATATGCGTCTGACGCTCAGCTGTTGGATGCGAGGAAAGCCCTTTCCACATTAAGGAGGCGGCACTTTGGATAAATACGCCGTAAAGCTGCTTTCCCGTGCCTATCAGGATTTGGATGGCATCTATGCCTACATTGCCGAATCACTGCTGGAACCAGGTACGGCGCAAAAGCTGCTGGACGTGCTGGAAGAGGCCATCTTCAGCTTGGGAGAACTGCCCCAGCGGGGCGCTCCAAGAAAAAATGGAGCATATACCAATAAAGGTTATCGCCAGCTTTTCATCAAGAACTTCACCGTGGTCTATCGTGTTGACGAGGCCAAGAAACAGGTATCTGCTGAGCCTGATCAGCTTTCAGGCAATTGTATATATAGCCTTGGTTTCAGTAACCTTAGTCATAGTATCCTTGATCAAAACCGCCGGCCAGCCGAACCTGGTCATAGCAGTTTTCACAATAATGGTAATTATCAATGGCCCTATTAGTGTCATACAACGTATTTAAAGATAAACAAATCGGACATTCGTAATAATTCTTATAGTGGAGTGCATCTCCCATGACATGCTTAAGTTCGCCGTACCATTGACTCCGTTTTTCGAGTTTAGTGGTGCCCCACGTGTTTCCGCTTTGCATTTTATACCGGCGATTTTTACGTTTAAATTCTTTTAAAATCGCTTCTTCTTTGATCTGGTCAAACATAATACCGGTAAAGGTCAGGCAGCGGAAGCATTACCAACCAAGGTTGTTGAAATCACAATACCTGAAGGTGGATACGATCACCGGGGCTAC
>CAYWSF010000291.1:0-2589 GCA_964460725.1 uncultured Desulfosporosinus sp. | reverse complement strand
AGCCAGTCTGCATTATTAACCATGATTGCCTTATCATCACCGAATTCAATGAACCTTTCCATCTGTTGCTTAAAACAATCACAGTTATGCTGGATTATTTCCGGTGTCATCATCGAACGCATGTCAGTCCGGCCGGATGGGTCACCGATATAGCCAGTGCCACCGCCTATCAGGACCACCGGTTTGTTTCCCGCCATCTGTAAACGCTTCATGAGACATAACGCCATGAAATGACCAACGTGCAAAGAATCCGCAGTTGGATCAAATCCAATATAAAATGTTGCTTTACCATTATTAATTAGTTCTTTAATTTCTTCTTCGTCGGTAACCTGGGCAATCAAGCCGCGCGCTACCAGTTCATCATAAATTTTCATTTAAACAACTCCCATGCAAATATTTAATAAAAAATGTCCTCTGCTCCAATTGGAACAGAGGGCAGGAACTGCGGTACCACCTCCGACTTGGAAATTCCTCACAGAATTTCCCTCAACAAGTGCAAACACACTCACACGCTGTATTGGGCGCACCCATCAAACCCTACTATAAGTTCAGGCAGCGGCTCAAGGATGTATTCGAATCAGCGCGTCAGCAGCCTCTCACCCACCGGATGCTCTCTGAATGACGTTATACCGACCTACTTTTCCCCTTCATAGCTTTAGACTGATTTAATTAACTAATAAACCACCCATGCTCCTTATGCACAACAACTAATGAAAATTGAACAAGGGAAAATTGTATAAAACCTATTTTCATATTAAGTTTTATATTAAGTTAAATTTTAACGGAGGTAACGTTAAAAGTAAAGTCACATAATGATTCATGTGTGACATTTACTTTCGGGATACCACCTGCCCCTGAGCATTATAAAGAACGCCCGGATCGCCGTCATTGTTCCAGATCGTCGAATCGGTCCACACCAGCGCACCTGGGCTTGGCACAGCTTTCGGCCCACTCAAGACCTTTAAGGTTCCATCTGGGGCAATAGTAGTACCGCCAGGAAAATTATATGTCTGATTGCCTTTTTCACTAACCAGCTTCCAGCCCGTCAAATCCACTTCTGCAGGGCCATTATTGACCCCAGCCAAATCAATACCGGCGATTGAAACAGACGCCGTGGATTCTTGATCTGTGAAGGTTGGTGACGCAGCTGGACCGGTTTTGGCCGGAACAGTCGTACCGGAATATGATAAAGGCACAGAACCTTGTTGATTATAAGTTACTGCTTCCCCATCACAAGTGGCCACAATAGTACCATCTTTATCTGTCCTGAAAACTTGAACCCCCGCATCAGAAAGCCTTGCTAATGTGGAAGCTGCCGGATGCCCGTAGTCATTGCCTGATTCAACAGGAATAATTGCATATTGTGGTGAAACGGCTTTAAGAAAACTACTTGTTGTAGAAGTACTGCTGCCATGATGTCCGACTTTTAAAACATCCGCCTTTAAGCCTTGACCGCTCCTTAACATCTCATTTTCCGATATGTCCTCCGCATCGCCCGTGAATAGAAAAGTAACCTTACCGCAGGTTAAGCTTAAAACTGCACTGTAATTATTTAACTCTTCGTACTCACTGCTATTTGGGGCCAGAAATTGTCCGGTAAGTCCGGGAACATCAAGGGCAACTCCCGCTTTAGCCTGTATTCGTTTCGCTCCACTCGCTTTGACGGCGGAGATAAATTCCTCAAACGTTTTCGTTGTCGATAATGCGTTTGACATATAGACTGCTTTGACAGGAAAATTCTTCATTACTGTGTCAAACCCGCCAATATGATCCTCATGGGGGTGGGTGGCTATTACTGCAGCCAGTTCTTTGACTTGTTGAGATTTCAGATAGTTTACCACGTCGGGGCCGTCAGTATTATTGCCTGCATCGATCAGTACTGCCGTACCATCCGCGGCTTTAATCAAAATGCTGTCTGCCTGGCCAACATCAATATAGTGCACTTGAAGAGTTCCCTTTGCCATAGTGGATGCAGGATTAGACGAAGACGAAGCTGTGTTATTGGATTGTTGATTAGCTGTATTAGTTGTTTTTCCGCAACCAACGACTAATAGGGTCAGACACACTAATAAGACAACCCATAACCATTTGGATTTCCTCAAAACTGATTACTCCTTCCCCTAATTGTCAAAGAAACCTTTCATCATTTCCTCGCCTTTTTGCCGACGCTCTTTGGTTGTCGTTTGGTCAATGGAAATATTTATAGTAATAACGTCACTTTCTTTAGCATCCGAAGGCAAGAGAAAACGCGGGAAATTAAAGGTGGTACCATTGTGCTCAATGACTACCCATTCCCCCTCAAAGCGATCGATAATAAACATTCTTTAAACCCTCCTTTGTCCAATAGTGAATGCGAATGGTGAATACGCCTATTACGTCTAATTATGGCTGTAGCCGTAATCTGTTCCATAAAGACGGCCAGACAACCAAAATAGTTAGTGATGTAGTTTGTCGTCTGGGCCCCAGAAGTCTCCCAGTGATTCCTATCGCTCTCCCCTATCAATAAAAGCTCATTAATCTAGTTCCAATTTTGGAAGGCATTTTATTTCTAAATAAAATGCCTTCCAAAATTGTGCACTTATAAAATAC
>CAYWSF010000290.1:0-2594 GCA_964460725.1 uncultured Desulfosporosinus sp. | reverse complement strand
ATATAAAATGCTTCTTCCGAGGCAATAGGCAGAGTCAGCAAGTTTCTTATTTCGAGTGCGGATAGCAAATGCCTGCTCATTGCCTTATCGACAATATTTTTTATGTTCTTATCCATACTTTAAGACTCCTTTACTCAATGAACTGTACTCCTTTACTCAATGAACTGTACTCCTTTACTCAATTGAACTGTACTTTCTTACTCATGGGCTGTACTTCCTTACCAAGGCAGCAGCCATCTTGTAAGATGTTAACTTCCTATAAAATTCATGCTCATCTGATACACCAGCAAGATAAAAAGCCAATATATCATCCCAAGTATCAATATCCGCTTGCATTGGTAATAAGGAAAATTTGAAGTTCTTTTTTTTGATTATGTTCAGGGTTTTCTCCAGTACCCGGGGGGTTCCCCAGGGTATGTCCTTGAAAATATCCGGAGTAGCTTGTTTTATTCCCAGGAGATAATAACCGCCATCCTGGGCAGGGCCAATAACAATTTCATTGCTCAGCAATTTTGCCTTTGCTTCCAAAATTACAGCGAGATCAATATGTGGCATATCGCTCCCCAAAAATAGAACTGTATCATAGTTGAATAAAATTTCCCGGGCCGCGTGGTAGATCCGCTCCCCAAGATCTTTTCCCCACTGGGGATACAGCTTGAAATAATTTCGTTCATCCTCAGGTAATCCCCAAATATCCTGCTCTGACCAGGAGTGCTTATCCTGTGCCGACCAGGAGCGTTTATCCTGTTCTGCATAATAGATATAGCCGGGCAATCCGCTCTGCATAATGACCCGGCAGGTATCAGCCAGGGAGGCACGGTGAAAATCTGCGCTCTCCTGTTCGGTCAGGACCGTATTCAATCTGGTCTTGGTGAAACCAGGTCTTGGTATCTTACTCATCACCACTACTGCCGCATCGTGTCTCTTAACCGGCATACTTAAACCATCTCCATAGTCGTTCCGGCTTAATTCCCATAGCATATAAAAACTTAATCATCTGCATCTTTCCGATTGTTCTCCAGACACCTGCTTTCCGAAAACGCCTTGTACTGGTAAAAATTATTCCTTCAACTACCCGTGCCCGTTGTTGGCAGCGCAGCCGATGGGAGAACATGATATCCTCCAGGAATATGGTCTCCGGGAAACCACCATTTCTCCGGAATAAATCCCGCTGACAATAAATACCCTGGTCCCCATAACAACTGCTGAAGACTTTGGCTCTAAGGTTGGAAAGGAAGGCTATGCAAAAGAAAAGCGGAGTTCTTTCACTAAACCCAAGGGTGCAGCATCCCCAGCCGCTACCTTGGGTGACAGCATTGCGGATATCATCCAATATCCGATTTTCAATCATACTGTCGGCATGTAAAAAAAGAAATATTTCTCCCTGCGCAGATTGAGCGCCGGTGTTTAACTGAATGCCCCGTCCTGCCTGGGAACTTAATACCCGCACCGGAAAACCGCGGCATATTTTTAGCGTTGCATCAGAGCTTCCTCCGTCACATACAATGATCTCCACTCCTGACAACGACTGTAAGCTATCCAACAACCGGGTGATATTTTTTTCTTCATTAAGGGTTGGAATGATTATTGAAATCAAAGACTGATTTTGCTGATTTTGCTGATCCGGCTGTTTCTGCTTTTTCTGATTCTGCTGATCCGGCACCTGATACTCCCTCCCATTCAGCCAGCAAAATTTCTGCTGTTTTAGAGGTTAAATCTATGCAGGCCCCATTGCCAATACTTTGGATGAGGGGGCGTTTTTTTCTGATAACCCGGCAACAGGTTGAGCCAAATGCCGTTTTAAACTGGTCGTGGAGGTGCTGAGGTAATTTAGAACCGGCTGGATGAGGGTGATATCGATTCATAATCCCGGCGGCCATTACCATTCCCGTGAGGGCTCCACAGGTACAGCCACTGCCCATTCCACCACCGAACAGACCGGCAGCAGCCATAATATCGGGGTCGAAAGAGATACCCCAAATTTTGCCGGCGGCTACCAGTACGGCCTGACAACAGTTAGTCCCAGACTTCATCTCTTCATAAACTATTTGTGCTGCTTTGGACTTTGCCATCCACAAACTCTCCTTTAATTCGACAGTGTAACCAGGAAATTCCACCATAAAGACTACACAGACTGACCAGAAAAACAAACAACAAGGATGCTGAGAGAGCTGTGCTTGCCGGAACCTGATACATGCCCAGCAATGCCACATAGGCCCCTTCCCTTAACCCATAACCGTTTATTCCCAATGGCAACATCGCTGCTACAGATATTACCGGAATTACATACAGTAAATCCCACCAGGTTAGGGCAGTCAATTGCAGAGCCCGAAAAATAAAGTAGTTAACCAATACTACCGCCAATTGAAACGCTACGGACAAGATTCCTACCCTGACCAATCTGCTTGGTTGATGTTTGAGTTTTTGACCATGCGCTGTCATTTTCCTTAAAAAAGAGATTATTTTACCCTTCCTATCTTCTGCCCAACGGGGAAATAGCCCCAAACAGATTAAGCCCAGCAACCCCAAACTCACGACAATTAAGATCATGAATAAGATAAAATTCTTGACCTTACTTTTATTATCGGTATTAA
>CAYWSF010000289.1:2179-2611 GCA_964460725.1 uncultured Desulfosporosinus sp. | reverse complement strand
ACACTGGCCCTGACCGGCGGGACGATTGTGGTATTTAAATATTTTCAAATAAGAAGCCGCAGCCCCTTATATATTAAGGTTCTACGGCAGCGGCATCTCCAATTATTAATTGGGTTAATTCTTTTGTGCTTCTTTTATGATGCAAACAACCAAAGCCAAAGAACATGATTCCCTGAGCTGACAAAGCTTGCTCAGCAATAGCTTCAGGATAATATTTTTCTCTTTCCATCTCGATATCTAACCAGTTCACATCAGCAATGGCCAAGATATCTGATGAGATTCCGCAAACATGAACAATACCTCTATTTGGGATGCAGGAAATTTTCTTAAATAAAGGCAGTATCAATTCTTCTGCGATTTGCTGCCCATTTTTTTTGCCTATTATCTTCAGACCGGTTAGAGGATCACTATAGGATATGACTTTCGCGCCTG
>CAYWSF010000289.1:0-2169 GCA_964460725.1 uncultured Desulfosporosinus sp. | reverse complement strand
GTGGAGTGGTTTTTGTTTCAAATCTTGAAGGAAAAATAATTGGTTTTATATCTAATGGATATCCAACACCGCTATTTAATCCGAGTAGTCCCCCTATTACTTTTTTAATATTTGTGTTATTTGGAATTTCATATATAGAGGTATTACTTACAATATGTGCTTAAATTCTTCTAACTCATTAAGAAAAGGAATATATTCTTTTTTGCATGCATAATAACCGGCGCTATAATAATAGCCCAGGTCAAAGCTAAAGTAATATATTGAATCAGACTTTTTTCATACCCTGCTAAAAACTCCATCAATACTTTTTGTCTTTTCCGCCATGCCACAAAAACCTTTTCAATGGGCAGCAATATTTCCAGTAAAGAAAAAAAACCAGTAATATTTAAGCATGGAGTATATCCTGCTTTATTAACTAAAGTAATAGCTTTAATAATTTCCGGCAATCTGCCTTTATTAAAATCAATGGGGGCTAATTCAGACAGTTCCTCGACGTAACTAAGATATGCTCCTTTTACCCTTAATCCAAAGTAATCATTATAACCGATAATCTCTGCGCCAAAGGCTTCCGCTTCTGCGACATAATCAAAAGGCAGCATGACCAAAGAACTCTGCATTGTTTTTGCTAATTCAATACTAAGTAAGGCCATCGGCATGGTCTCAACATATGCGGCTGGGAACAAATCCGCGTGCTCGCGGCAGAAGTGATCAGTTAACATATTATTATGGATACTGCATTTAAAAGGCTCACGAATTTTCGGCATGATTTTAACTCCCTCAACTAAATGGCAACTAATTGTTTTGCCCTTTTTGCTGCTTCTATTGCATTAATGGCATAGGCACAGGCATCTTCCATTTCAGAGACGCATCTTCCTAATTAATTTAACAGCTCTATTTTATTGCTCATTGTATTCCTCTATATCCTATCCACAACACAAGGTGCAAAGGGCTATATGCAAACCACTTATATGCAAACCAAAATTAAATACCTGTTCAAAAGGAGTAAATCTTTATGTCGATTTACTCCTTTTAACTTAATTATTTCTTACATTAATTTAATCTATAATCTACTATTTCCAACCGTCATACTCAGCAACGTTATCAGCAGTAATCAAACCGATTGGTGTCCAGAATATATCTGTATCAATTTTTTGACCCTGAGTTGCTTTTAAGGACAAAATCAAACCGGCTTTGCCAAAAAGATAGGGGCTCATAGCAACACTAC
Organism: uncultured Desulfosporosinus sp.; assembly: GCA_964460725.1. GTDB lineage: Bacteria > Bacillota > Desulfitobacteriia > Desulfitobacteriales > Desulfitobacteriaceae > Desulfosporosinus. The sequence continues at coordinate 944 of CAYWSF010000289.1, read as the reverse complement.
CGTCTAATTCGCCGGCAATAATCGACTGGCGGGCATTGTCAATAAAATCAATCCCGCATACTACAACCTGATCTTTCTTATTGGCAGCTTTCATTGCTTCAACAACACCTAAAGCCATTTCATCATTGGCACACATAATGCCTTTTAAATCCGGATTGGCCTTCAGAATATTTGTTGCAATATCATAAGCCTTTTGAGCATCCCAATCAGCTGCTTCTACGGCAACCACTTCACCGCCCTTAGCTTCAAAACCTTCAATCGCACCTTGTTTTCTTTGTTCACTGTTATCCGCGCCGGCTTGTCCCTGAATTACAGCAACCTTAGCCGGACCACCGATTTTCTTCATAATATATTCGGCACCCATCTTACCTTGCTCTTTAAAGTCGGAGGTAACAAAGGCCTCGACAACCGCACCGGCGTCTTTTGCAGCCGCAGGATCAATATTTGTACCTACAGCAACTACCTTAAGACCCTTTTTGTTCGCATTTGCCACGCTGGGGACCAAATTAAAAGGGGTCATTGCCGAAATGGCAAAGGCATTATAGTCTTTAGCAAGCAGAGTGTTAAAAGCCTCTGCCTGGCCGGTTTCATCTGCTTCTTTTTGGGCAGCTACAACATCTACCGTTACCCCATATTCTTTGGCAGCATCTTTATAGCCTTCTTCAACTGTTACCCAGAAGGGATTTGTCATACTAAATGCCACCGCACCGATTTTTTCACCGTTACCCATTTTTGGCAGCGGCGCTAATGCTTCCAGCATCTTTGCTTCGGCGTCTTTCAATAATGCATTTTCAATTGTTGAGACTGGAGCTTTTTGATTGTTATCCGTTGCTTCCGGAGCTTTTTCTTTGCCGCATCCAACCGCAAATACGGTGCAAAGCAGCAATGACATAATTAATACTAAAAATCTTTTCACTTTTCTCCCTCCAAATAAATAATTTTTT
>CAYWSF010000288.1:0-2617 GCA_964460725.1 uncultured Desulfosporosinus sp. | reverse complement strand
TTCTGCGGTTATAATATAATTACACTTAAAATCAGGGTGTTCGAGGTGAAGCAGTTGCTAAATCTAAGAAGGTTATAGAAGTGAAAAATCAAGTATAATAAAGGCCATGATTGAAAAACCAAAACTTCAACAATTTTATGTAGAGCATCCAAAAATCAAAGCGGGCAAATATCATAATGGTTAACTTTATCTTAAAAACACGACGCTTGTTATCACTTTTTCAGAGCGCCGAATAGAGGAGAGAAATAATTTTGCGTAGTGATTTAGTTAAAAAGGGTTCAACGAAAACAGCCCATCGCTCTCTTTTTTACGCCATGGGCTTTACCCCTGAAGATCTGGAGAAGCCCCTCATCGGGATAGTGAACTCTTTCAATGAGATTGTCCCCGGCCACGGGCACCTCAAGGATCTTGCCCAAGCAGCGAAATTAGGAGTATCAGCTGCAGGCGGCACTCCGATCGAAGTACCAGCCATCGGGGTTTGCGATGGTATTGCCATGGGACATAAAGGGATGAATTTTTCTCTGCCCAGTCGTGAGCTGATCGCCGATTCCATTGAATCGCTGGCTCAAGCCCATGCCCTGGACGGACTGGTCTTAATTCCTAACTGTGATAAGATCGTACCCGGCATGCTGATGGCTGCCGCACGTCTCAACATACCCAGTATCGTTGTCAGTGGCGGGCCTATGTTAGCCGGCCGCTATCAGGGAAAGAACATTAGTGTCAGCCAGATGTTTGAAGCGGCCGGTCTTTACGAGAGCGGGAAAATCACTGCTCAAGAGCTTGATATGATGGAGCATGCTGCCTGCCCGGGCTATGGCTCCTGTGCCGGTCTATTTACGGCTAATACCATGAATTGTTTAACCGAGGCTCTTGGGATGGCCCTCCCAGGGAATGGGACAATTCCTGCCGCCAACTCCGGGGCACGAAAAATGCTCGCAAAACAGTCCGGCTCTCTAATTGTTGAGCTGGTGAAAAAGGAAATTAAACCGCGCGATATTCTAACGCCAAAGACCTTTGAAAATGCCATTGCCACTGATATGGCGATTGGGGGATCCTCAAACACGGTTTTACATCTCACGGCGATTGCCAATGAAGCCGGTGTTGAGCTTTCGCTCTCCCAGTTTGATGCCATCAGTGCCAAGACTCCGTATATTACCAAACTGAGCCCCGGCGGAACACACCACCTTCAAGACCTTAATGAAGCCGGTGGGATCAGTGCCGTGCTGTTTGAACTGAGTAAAGCAGGTGTCCTGCATACGAATGCCTTAACCGTTACCGGACCCCTGGCAGAGCGTTTGGAAAATGCACAGACCACTTGCCCGGATGTCATTCATTCAATTGAAAATCCATACCGGAAAACCGGGGGCATTGCCGTACTGTCCGGGAATCTGGCACCGGAAAAGGCCATCGTTAAAGAAAGTGCTGTTGAAAACGATATGCTGGTGTTTAAAGGGCCGGCCCACGTTTTTAATTCTGAAGATGAAGTACTTGAAGCCCTATTGGCTAAACAAGTCAATGACGGAGAAGTCGTTGTCATTCGCTATGAGGGGCCGAAAGGCGGTCCCGGGATGAAAGAGATGCTTAATCCGACAGCGATTATTACCGGCATGGGATTGCGTGTCGCTTTAATCACAGACGGGCGTTTCAGCGGGGCTACACGCGGTGCGTGTATCGGCCATGTCTGTCCGGAAGCCGCAGACGGCGGGCCCATTGCTCTCGTAGAAAATGGCGATCAGATTGCCATCGATATCCCCAAGCGTTCCATTCAACTGCTTGTCTCTGAGGAAGAATTGGCCAAACGCCGCCAAGCCTGGGTAAAACCCGAACCCAGATTCAAATCCGGCTATCTGTCACGGTACGCCAAACTGGTAACCTCCGCCAATAAAGGTGCCGTCCTAAGTTAGTGTAACAAGGGGACAGCTCCTGGAAAAGTAAAGGGAAAAGAAGAAAAAGCCTAAGATCTATTGAAGTCAATGGATCTTAGGCTTTTGTTATTTTGCAGAAAAGTGCACAATGCTATTTAGTGTTACATTAGTATTCGGCGGGGAGGGTTTTTAATTCGGCGACGGTAAATACCGGTCCATCCAAACAAATGAAACGAGAACCGATATTGCAGCGTCCGCATTTACCGATGCCGCACTTCATGCGCATTTCTAGAGTAGTGATTACCTGATCATCTTTGTAACCCATTTTTTCCAGGGACTCAAGGCAGAACTTGATCATAATCGGCGGTCCGCAGAGAACTACAACTTTACCTTTGGGGGACGGATTAACCTCTTCCAGGTAGGAGGGCACAAATCCTACATGCCCTTCCCAGCGAGGATCCGGTCCGTCGATGGTCAAATGGACTTTGGTGTTCTTTTGCTTGGGCCAATCTTCCATCAGCAAATCCTTAAAAACCAGATCATCATATGAGCGGGAACCATAGAGAATATCAATTTTTCCATAATCCTTCCGATGCTTAAAGCAGTAGCGAATTAAAGAACCAACTGGGGCCAGGCCGATACCGCCGCCGATAAAGAGTAAGTCCTTACCCTTGCACCTATCAATGGGGAAACCGTTACCGTAGGGTCCCCGGACGCCAATGGTGTGACCAACCCTGATTTCATGCAAGGCA
>CAYWSF010000287.1:0-2624 GCA_964460725.1 uncultured Desulfosporosinus sp. | reverse complement strand
AGGTTAACAGTGCACACTGTTCGCGGCCAGCAAACACTTAAAAATAATTAATTATATTTTCTTACTCGACGATCATCAGCGGTTCATCGGTAGCCACGTTCTGACCAGGAGTAACCAAAATTTCCTTAACCTGCCCTGCTCTCCCGGCAACAATTTCATTTTCCATTTTCATTGCTTCTAAAGTCAATACCGGGTCATCTTCCGTAACCGTGTCGCCAACTTCAACCAGTATTTCAACAATATTTCCAGGCATCGGTGCAAGAACTTCCCCGCCGCCCAAAGAGGCTGTTTTTGGTTTGGCCGGTTTCGGTGCAGCCGAAATCGGAATTGCTGTCGGAGCTGCTGCCGCCTGCCCTATTTCCATCACTTCAACCTCAAGTTCTTGACCATTGACTTTAACCAGATATTTCTTCATTGGAATACCTCCGTACCTTATTAATTAATCTAAGCGTGAAACTTGCTCGTACATTCCAACCAATCGCCAAGGAGAGCTTACTTTATCTTTGAATGTAACACTGGTAATCATATACTGCTGATATTCATCTTCTCCATAAGCTTCTATTGCGGCTAGTACGGCAGCATAAACTGTAACTTCGTCTAAACCCGTAGAATTATTACCACTAAACATCATCTGTCCTCCTAAAAAGGAATATTTCCATGCTTTTTACGTGGACGGGATTCTCGTTTGTTGCTAAGCATTTTAAGATTTTCAATAATAACTTTCCTGGTTTCACGTGGATCTATAACACCGTCGACCAAACCCTTTGCACTGGCATTATACGGGTTGGCAAATTTTTGCCTGTATTCCTCAACCTTTTGCTTCAACATTGCCTTCGGGTCTTCAGCATTCTTAATTTCATCCCGGAAAATAATATTAGCCGCACCGTCCGGTCCCATAACTGCGATTTCTGCCGTTGGCCAAGCTAATGCTATATCTGCTCCTAAAGAGCGGCTGCACATTCCAACATAGGCTCCACCGTAGGCTTTACGCAAGATAATTGTGATTTTGGGGACAGTAGCTTCCGAGTAAGCAAAGAGAATTTTTGCCCCGTGACGGATAATTCCGCCATATTCCTGATCAACGCCCGGTAGAAAACCAGGAACGTCAACAAACGTGATCACAGGGATATTGAAACAATCACAAAAACGTACAAAGCGAGAAATTTTATCTGAAGCATCAATATCAAGGCAACCGGCCAGATTGGCAGGCTGGTTTGCAATTATTCCAACAGACATTCCTTCAAAACGAGCAAAGCAAATCACGGCATTTTTGGCAAATTCCGATTGTACTTCATAGATTTCGCCGCCGTCAACTATATGCCTAAGGATATCCTTAACATCATATTGCTTATTAGGTGCGTCCGGTACAATTTTAAGTAATGCATCAGCATCGGCTTCAATTGGCGGTACGGGCTCCATGAGAGGCGGTTCTTCAAGGTTATTTTGTGGAAAGAAGGTAAGCAAATGCCGAACCATTCCCAAGGTTTCAATTTCCGAATAACCCATAAAATGAGCTACACCACTGGTTCGGTTATGGGTCAAAGCGCCTCCTAAAGTTTCACTGGATACTTCTTCACCTGTTGTCGCCTTAATGACTTGCGGACCGGTGATAAACATCTGGCTGGTCTGGTCCACCATAAAGATAAAATCTGTAAGAGCCGGGGAATATACGGCCCCACCTGCGGAAGGTCCCATAATCACGGAGATTTGGGGAATCACCCCAGATGACAAGGTGTTACGGAAAAAAATGTCACCGTACCCGGATAAAGAACCAACGCCCTCTTGGATGCGTGCGCCGCCGGAATCGGCAAGGCCGACGAACGGCGCGCCGTTTTTCAGAGCAAGGTCCATTACTTTACAGATTTTTCGGGAATGCAGTTCCCCTAAAGCTCCGCCTAAAACGGTAAAGTCCTGGGAAAAGAGGTAAACTAAGCGACCGTTAATCGTACCATAACCTGTGACAACACCTTCACCAATATTAAGAGCGCCCGGTTTTAAATTAGCCGCATCGCCTGTAGTAAAGGCATCAATCTCGACAAAAGTGTCTTTGTCCAGGAGAACATCAATGCGCTCGCGCGCGGTCATTTTGCCTTTTTCGTGTTGTGTCTGGATACGTTTGGGACCGCCTCCAAGTTTTGTTGCTTCAATCAGTGCTGTTAATTCGCTAAGTCGGTTGTCTATATCCATGTCCTATCCTCCTTTTGTTAGTTACGCCTACGCCCTCTCAACAAGTTCAACCAGCGTTCCTAACGTACTTTTGGGATGGATGAAAGCTACTTTGCTTCCTCCGACTCCGATGCGCGGCGTCTCGTCAATTAAACGTATCCCCTTGTTTTTTAATTCCTGCAGCTTCTCTTCAATATTCTCAACTCGAATGGCAATGTGATGGAGGCCGCCACCTTGAGCAGCGAGAAATTTCCCGACCGCACTGTTGGATTCTGTCGGCTCCAATAGTTCAAGAATAGCTTCGCCTATAGGAAGGGTGGCAGTATTAACCTTTTGTTCGGCAACTGTCTCTTTGTGCGTACACTTAAACCCTAAGGCTTCATATGCCTTTATCCCTTCATCTAGATTTTTGACAGCTATCCCAAGATGATCAATTTGTTTAATGTTCATTTAGATTA
>CAYWSF010000286.1:0-2633 GCA_964460725.1 uncultured Desulfosporosinus sp. | reverse complement strand
GAGATGGTTCAATCCGGATTAGCGATACCGTTAAAGAAACGTCCGGGGTGTTTTCTGTTCCGCAGCGACCCGTCTGACGTGGCCCGTGTGGAGAACCGGACTTTTATCGCCTCCGAAGTAGAAAAAGACGCCGGTCCGACCAATAACTGGAGGGATCCGGTGGAGCTCAAAAAAACCATGACCGGATTATACAAAGGCTGTATGAAAGGCAGAACAATGTATGTTGTTCCTTTTTCCATGGGACCGGTTGGTTCACCTTTCTCAAAAATTGGCGTTGAGTTAACCGACAGTGCTTACGTAGTGTGTAATTTACGGATCACGACCCGTATCGGTACACCGGTACTAAATGTGCTGGGAACAGATGGCGAGTTTGTACCTTGTCTTCATTCGGTGGGTAAACCATTGGCCGAGGGCGAGAAAGACACGAAGTGGCCTTGTGCCCCGATGGAGGATAAATACATTAGCCATTTTCCGGAAGAAAGGGCGATTTGGTCTTATGGTTCCGGATATGGGGGAAATGCTCTTTTAGGGAAAAAATGTTTTGCCCTGCGGATTGCTTCCGTACAAGCGCGTGATGAGGGCTGGATGGCTGAACATATGCTGATTCTTCGTCTAACCGGTCCATCAGGCGAGAGTAAATATGTCTGCGGCGCTTTCCCCAGCGCTTGTGGAAAGACCAATTTGGCTATGCTGGTTCCGACCATTCCCGGCTGGAAGGTGGAAACCGTCGGTGATGATATTGCCTGGCTAAGGTTTGGGAAAGATGGACAATTATATGCGATCAATCCGGAAGCAGGATTCTTTGGTGTGGCGACCGGTACCTCCTATGATTCTAACTATAATGCGATGAAGACGATTGAACAGGGAAATTCGATCTTTACTAATGTCGGATTGACAGATGACGGTGACGTATGGTGGGAAGGTATTGGTACTGCTGCGCCGGGTCACCTGATCGATTGGAAAGGTAATGACTGGACGCCTGGTTCAAAGGAACCGGCAGCGCACGCCAATTCGCGTTTTACCACGCCTGCCAGTCAGTGCCCGGTGATTTCTGATGATTGGGAAGACCCTAGCGGAGTGCCGATTTCTGCTATTTTAATCGGTGGCCGCCGGCCGGGCACTATACCCTTGGTGCATCAGAGTCTTGATTGGAACCACGGCGTATTTTTGGGTTCAATTATGGGCTCGGAGATTACTGCTGCCTCCATCGATGACAATATCGGCAAGGTCCGCCGTGACCCCTTCGCTATGTTGCCGTTCATTGGTTATCATGTCTGCGATTATCTCCAACACTGGTTGGACATTGGCGCTAATGCCCCTGATCCGGCTAAATTACCGAAAATATTTTATGTGAACTGGTTCCGCAAAGGTGAAGACGGCAACTGGCTCTGGCCGGGCTACGGTGAAAACAGCCGAGTTCTCAAATGGATCATCGAGAGGGTCTCCGGTGAAGGGAAAGCTGTGAAGACTGATATTGGTTATATGCCTACCCCTGATGCCATTGATCTAAGCGGGCTTGACGTTACTGAAAAAGAAATGGCTGAACTGCTTCAAGTGGATAAGGCGGAATGGCTGAATGAAGTTGCTTCCATTCGTGAGCATTATGCTTCATATGGTGAAAGTCTCCCTAAAGAAATGATGGTACAATTGGATGCTCTGGAAAGACGGCTTAAGGGATAGTATGCAAAAGATCATGGGAGCTTTCCTCTGCATTTTCCTGGTGTTTGGAGCCGGTGGGTGCGGTGCATCTGAAACGTCGGAAGATTTCAGTTCCGCTGCTCAAACTCAAACGAATCAGGATCAAATATCCCAAAATTTGTCCGGGCCATCAAGTAAACAAGAAACTCAAGAATCTCAAGAGGTGCAAGTTGTACCTGTTCTTTACTATCATTCTGTTATGCAGGAGGATGGCAATGAATTAAGAATGCCTCCGGAACAATTTGAAGCGCAAATGGCTTATTTAAAGGATCATGGGTATCAAAGTATTTCCTTGGGACAATTATACCAAGCTTTCAATCAGAAGGGGACTCTCCCGGCAAAACCGGTTGTGGTTACTTTTGATGATGGGTACGCAGATAATTATACGAGTGCTTTTCCCATTTTGACTAAGTACGGGTTTAACGCAACGGTTTTCATGGTTACGAGCTATATAAACGGCGAAGGATTTATGACGTGGGATCAGCTCAAAGAACTTGTTGCAAACGATTGGGAAATCGGAGGCCACACAGACAGTCACCCTTATTTAACCAAAATAGATTCTTCAGCAATGTTAAATGAGCTTAAGTTTTCCAAGTCACTATTAGAAAAGGAGTTGGGTCAACCGGTAGTTTCTTTCGCTTATCCGTATGGTGATCGGGATTTCAATGTTATTCAGGCTTTAAAAGATACGGGTTATTTGGTGGCTGTTACCACGGAACGAGGATGGGCGGATATCAAAGCAGACGCATGGAACATGCAGCGCGTGTATTGTTATGCCTCCATGGGGATAGAAGAATTCGCGCGGCGCGTGCAAAATCCAGACTATTAGTATAAATAAATATCTTTGGAAAAAAAACGCCCTCCGGGATTAATCGGTGGGTGTTTTTTTGGCTCAATCGGCGAGCGTTTTTCCCAGGGGATTTTACCGATTGGTC
>CAYWSF010000285.1:0-2647 GCA_964460725.1 uncultured Desulfosporosinus sp. | reverse complement strand
CCCTCACCCCTGCGCCTGAGCCCAAATTCTTAACCGCGTCAAGCCCTCTGCCTTGTAGGATAACCGTGCATAACGAAGAAATTTTTCCGGTGATACAATGACTAATTCCTCTGGATTAACCACTAATTGATTACCCTCTTCCGTCCAATGAATACCGTCAGGGCTAAGCTCTGCTTGTACATACGCGGCATCTGCTCCGAAATTATGCACTGCAAAGGAAAATGCGGCCAACCCCGAGATATCACGGATTGTCGCTGCAGCCATTGTCCGGTCGGCAGTGACATCTTCGATACTTTCATAAAACTCGTGCCCGCTAATTTCTACTTGTGCATGACCGCTGACGGATGTGGCTAAAGGAGCTTGGCTGCTTCCGAATATTTGCACCTTGTCGCGATTCGGTGCCAGGCTGCGAATATCGGCATTTACCTTAGCCTGGACGGTCACAGGTATCTTTAACGGAATGGGTGCGGCAAGATGAATCGGTTTAATTATTTCGCCGATGGTTTGAATATGTTTTAGCGGTTGAAGCTTAACTTGCTTTGCTTTTTTCACGCGCCTTCTCATGCGTTTGGGTATCAGGGGATAGGCGATTAGTTTGTATATGTATAAATTACCAGACCCCAAAACACCCGTCTCTACACGCAGAAACTGCGTTTCCGCATCTGCACTTATGATTTGCTTAAATTGCTTCGGATTCAACCCAGGACTATAGTTATATTCTCGCGGCTTTGCTGTCTCACCGTTTGATCGGATATGATAAATACGTAAATAGGCTTGCAATTCAAGCATACCACTTTTGAGAACTATTACTATCTGCCAGTCCTTATTTTCACGGACATCAAGTGCCGTCTCAGAAGTCTGGATGATTCCTGCTCTTAGGGCAGTCGGATTTTTGATTTCTAAAACAGGTAATATCAACGGTACATTAAGATAATTCCAGCCTGTTTGGTTATTTCCACCAATTTGCAGCCAGGCATCCGGAAAATTAGCTTGGGTCTTACTTTCTATTTGAAAATTGCCATTATATAGTTTGTTAAATATTCCCTGAAGATTTTTTTTCAATTTAAACCCTCCTCATGGGGCCCTAACAAAGCCTGTCAACCTATTCTATCGCTCTAATCGCAAAAATAGCACTTCTCAAACCCCGCCAAATCATATTCCACAAAAAGGATGTTGCTTAGAATCCCAATTCGTGCTAAATTTGTTTTATAAGTACTCTAGAGATCATAAAAGACAAGCGCAAAAATTTAAACCTCCCGACGGGGAGGTTTCTTTTTCTCTTTTAATTTTCCTTTCTTATTTTGTTTTTTTTTCTTTCTTTTTATCAATACTTAACTCTTCCAAAGAACTCCAGTGAAAATTTGATAGCAATTACCATTCAGTGTTTAAGAACATATTAAAAGAGAAGGGATTAGCAAACAACGCGTTGCCCTTCTCTTCAATTCTTTTGGATAAGTTTAACTGGAGCATCATGATAGTAATTTTACTTTTCCCCAGACTGCCAACCGATCGTCTTTTATTATCAGAATGCCCTTTACCCCTTTAATCTTCGAAGCAAATGCAAGTGTTTTTTCCAAATCGTTTGCCGACTGCACAAGGTTCCCACAGGCTGTTGCTGCTGCATCCGCCAAAGGCACCGAGGGAGAAAGAACAACTACTGCGTCAGCTTTACCAAAGCTCAAAGATGGCCCTACTTTACCGGATGAAGTGCAAATTCCCAGAGGAGTTTCCTCCGGTCGGATCTCAATTGCCACCCGATTAGACAACGGTGAATCCCCGGCAAAAATCCCCACCCGGCGAATACGGCTCGAACGTATGAAAATATCGCCGCCATTTTCCACAATCACGTCCCGTGAGCGTTTAGCAATCGATTTCCCGACCCACTCCGCCACGGTACCGGCCACGGCAGCCATCGGCCCCACCCCGGCAAGACGCCCGGCTTCGGCCATAGCCTGCACTATTAATGGGGCATCCGGCAAAACCTCGTAAGGCGTTAAGGCACTCAAAAAACCAGGGTCTTTCCGGATATAGTCCTCAAGTGGTTTGCGGCAGGCCCGAATCGTCTCTTCTGCAAATGCCACCAGTTGGTCGGAATACCGTTCTTTGCGGACTCCGATATCCAAGTCCGTTTCCGCCACTGCCACCTGGAAATGCACCAGATCTATCTGGCGGTGATTCTGCCGATAAAGACGTTCCGTGAAATCCAATTATAAACGAACCTCCATCGCCCACATCGGGCAGACTTTCACACAAAGTTGGCAGACAATGCATTGGTCTACATCAAAACTGACTTCCATCGACGGACGTTCCATATATAAGGCACCGGTCGGGCAAACGCTGGTACATGCTCCACACATGACACACTTTTCTTCATTGCGCACAATTCCCTGGTTTTGATCCTCCACGGAAACACCCAGATCACGTAAATAGTTTAGTCCTTCCTCGCTGCGCTCCCCGATTACCTCTAAGACCATCGTGCCTTTTTTTTGCGGGTTAACATCTGCTTTTACAATATTTACTACCAAATCGTAATCTTTAACTAACCGATAAACAACCGGTTTAAACGAGATATCTGTCCCGAAACGCAATACTATTCTTTTTGGCGACATTTATCTAACCTCCTTAATACTGTGAGCGATAAAGCCGT
>CAYWSF010000284.1:0-2656 GCA_964460725.1 uncultured Desulfosporosinus sp. | reverse complement strand
CCCCCTGCTTGTACCACAAAGGCACTAAGCATTCCCGATACACGGTAATTTGGTAAGAAGGGGGTTCACACTTCATAAGTTGCCCTTCTCCACCGAGTTCCTCCTGGTTATTGCCATAATAATAGATTACATCTCCAACCATTATGCGGAAGTAATACCACAATAATCCCGGCTCATCCGACACTGTATAGGTGGTTTCAAACATCCGGGAATTCGGCTTTTCCCTAACCCCCCTATGATCGTTTTGTTCGTCTTGAATTGCCTGCACTCCTTGCATTGGCAAGATTTTTTCTTGCTTCTCACCTTCAAAGAGGTGAAGTTGACAAGTTACTTCAGGGGCTTCACTAAAAATTTTCAAGCGCAGAACGACATTCTCTCCACAGCGAACCGCTCCGAACGGTTGACGATAAAATAATTGATAGGAATCATGACGCACATTAATTATGCTCAAGTCCTTCTTTCCTTTAAATTTTTACAGGATTGATTGATTGGTAAAGTTCCCGATATTGCTGAGCAGATTTTCCCCAGCTAAAATCACAGGCAAGAGCGTTTTTAACCAGTCTCTTCCAAGCCGCCCTGTCTGTTAAAAAAAGTCTTACGGCTCTTTGAACAGTGAAAAGCAATTCGTGAGCATTATAATTAGCAAAGCTAAAGCCATTCCCTTCACCTGAAAATTCGTTGTACGGAGAGACCGTATCTTTCAATCCGCCTGTTTCTCTGACAACCGGCAGCGTTCCATAACGCATCGCGATCATTTGGGACAGGCCGCAGGGCTCAAATAGCGACGGCATCAACAAGATGTCTGAACCGCCATATATCTTATGAGCCAATGCCTCGTCAAAAAACAACCGTATCGCCATTTTTTGCGGGTATTTCCCGGTAAAATGCTGGAAAATCTCTTCGAAACGCTGGTCTCCCGTCCCCAGCACCACCATCTGGATGTCCATGCTGAGCATTTCATCAAGAATATGTACTACGAGGTCCAATCCTTTCTGCTCTACCAATCGGGAAACAATGGCGATCAGCGGCAAATCCCTTCGCGCCGGCAGATTCATAACCTCTTGGAGGCGTTGCTTGTTTTCTTCTTTCTTCAATAGAGAACTACGGTAGTTCACAAAAAGATTAGGATCTTTTTGTGGGTCATATTTTACGGTATCGATCCCATTTAAAATCCCATATAGATTCTCTTTGCGCTGACAGAGAATGCCATCAAGTTTTTCACCATAATAGGGTTGTTGAATTTCTTGGGCATAGGTCGGGCTAACTGTCGTAATCAAGTCTGCAGCCAAGATCCCCGCCTTTAGATAATTTAAGCTTCCCGCTAACTCGAGTTTTTCCCAAGCGTCTTGATTGCGGCCAAAGCTGAGCACATCATCAAAATACCTCTGCGGAACATATCCCTGATGCTTTAGGTTATGTATGGTAAGGATGGTTTTCATGCCCCCAAAGAAGGGGTTATGGCTATAGTTTTCTTTCAACATCAACGGAATGAGTGCCGCATGCCAATCGTGACAATGCAGGATATCCGCCTGATAATTCAAGTGAACAAGACTTTCGAGCGTTGCCTTACAGAAAAAAGCAAACCTTTCTCCCTCGTCTTCATAGCCATATAATCTTTCCCGGTTAAAATAATTTTTATTATCTAAAAAGTAATATATAATCCCTTGGCTTTCCAATTGATCGACGCTACAGGAAATTCTACGCCAAGCCAAATCTACCTTGAAGTTTGTTACCGGCTGCATTTGGCACAAATACTCTTCCGGAATTCCCATATATTTAGGCATAATCACCCTAACTTCGGCTCCCTCGGCCTGCAGGGCGGCGGGAAGAGACCCTCCCACATCGCCCAAACCACCCGACTTAATAAAGGGATAGGCTTCAGCGATTGCAAACAAAATCTTCATACCCCTTTTTCCCCCTTCTATCTACATCATCATGCTTTTATTGATAACACCGGATGGCCTTCTTTCCCTTTAATCACATTTCTCGGGTAAATTATGGCATCTTTATCAATGATAACGTTTTCTAATACGACCCCTCTCCCGATCACGCAATTCTTCATTAAAATACAATTGTTGACACTTGATCCTGCTTCAACCTTAACGTTAGGGAAAATAATACTTCCCGATACACTGCCCTGAATATTACAACCATTTGCTATTAAAGAACAACGAACTATACTATATGGGCAGTATTTTGTCGGGGGGATATCATTTGTTCTGGTAAGAATGCGGTGTTTTCCCAGGAAAAGCTCATTTTGTATAGAAGGTTGCAGTAATTCCATGCTCCGCCGAAAATAGCTCTGCAGTGAATAGATCCTGCCGAAATATCCGGAAGTAGGATAGGCTCTAACATTCAAGTGCGGAATGTTTTCTCTTACAATATCCAATATGTCTAAATATTCAACATTCTCATGCCCTTTGATGATATCTAAAAAAAAAGATCTTTTTAGGATGAACACATCAGCAAAACACTTGACCTTCTGACCCTCTTTTCCCTTCGCCTTGTCCAGTCTTTGTACCCGCTCATTTATATCCGCTTCGATAATAACACCTTGCGGATCTTCTTCTGTTTCTAAGACAAGCTCTTTATATAACAATGTGATATCGGCCTTCGACTCCTCATGATGGTGTAATATCTCAGTGTAATCAATATT
>CAYWSF010000283.1:0-2666 GCA_964460725.1 uncultured Desulfosporosinus sp. | reverse complement strand
GTTGGAAGGTACTATTCGTGAATATTTCTATTGTTTAAAGGTTTACCGTAATCCATCCAATATGGGCATCAACGGCGGGAAAATCTCCAAGTTAGAAATATGGAAGAATGATTTATTGGTAGTCAGATATGACCGTGGATGGGATAAAAAGCCCAATACCCAGGAGCTTGCCATTTTAGTGAATGAACTTATTCAAGGGATAGATCAAAAACATATGACGCGGAGAGTTACACATTGCGGTTAAATAAACAAGGGGAGGTCAACCGATGTTCAGAGCATGGTCTAAGATGAAGCCATTTACATTAGTCGACGAAAATGATTCTAAAGAAAAGCATCCCGTTCGAAAATGTCCATTTCTTTATCCATTGATACACAAAGATTCGAAAGGTTTACCAATCAATATATTTTACGATTGTATTCGCCAAGAATACCAGATATGGGATGGAGTAAACTGTAGTTTACATCACGAAAGGAAATCTTAAAACTTAAGGCTTTCCGTGTAGACATAATATTCTTTGTTTTATCTATAAGTGTGGATTAGCCTAGTATCCAACCTGTGCCGCGTAAGTATGTAGGAGAAAGGGGGAGGAGTTTAAATTGGCTAATACAACCATTATGACCATAAAAGGGCAAGATATTCGCGTTACGCAGCACGGGAAGCCGGATCCCCATATCGTCCGGAAAGCTTATGAACGCCTGATAGATCATATCCTCCAGGGATATGAGGATAGGAATAAGCAAGTCCCTTCGAAAGCGATTGAGATGTGAAATAAGTCTTTCTTCTTTTTGAGGTGGACAAGCCCGACCCGAGTGGAGTTGAAAAAATGGAGCACAAATTTAATATTGAAATTTACGGCTTTAAATTGGGCGTTATTGTCAATATATCAGGTTACTGGGGAATGTACAAAATGGTCCCCAAGCCGTTTATTACTGAAACCATCAATCCGAGAAAAGATCTATCATTCGCTTATTATGCTTTAACTCACAATCGACTGATTCAGAAGCAATTCCTTAGTGGTAAACCTGTAAGATTATGAAGAAAGGGGGCAAAGGCTTACATGCAAAACAAAAAAGAAAATGCCGCTAAAGGTAAAGCGGCTGAAAGTGCAATACTAAAGTGTGCAAAATGTGGAAATGATCGTATTCAAATCAAACACAATTTTTGTGTTAAGTGTGGAAATCAGCTTAAAGAAAACCCAGTAATTATTGATTTTTTTTCTCAAAAACAATAGGGCTAATTAAACCGTTTATAAAGTAGACAGTTTTGCTGCCACACTCAGAGCAATAACAAGCATTTTCCCTACAAGGTGCCTGGCTCTCGTCATTTTCAGAATTTAGTACGCAATGTTCGTTTGAGCAATAATTACTGTTTAATTCGTGACCACAATTCCAGCAATGACTATCATTTTCTTCGAGTTCTGGACATCCACAGTTAATACAAATCATAATTATTCACCTCCGTTTTATTAAGAATTACATCTATTAATTAGTCTTTCGACGAAGGATGAGGAAAAACCTGTAAGCACTGAATAAGAAGGGAAGGATTATGACAGGACAGCTTAATTTCAGATCCGGGAGTTAAGAAAGAAAGGAGGTCTAAATCTATGTTAGCAAACATTAACGACGTAGTTACTCAATTAGAAAAAATGTTTATCGAACTCAATACTAAGGGCATGGAAGGTAAATTTGGAATCGTGTGGCCGGTAATCATTAAGAAATCTCGTTTTGGGGTGAGCTGTGAATACGAATACGAATATCCAGAAGCATTCTTTACTAATATTCAACTTCAGCAGAAAATAATTATTCCTTACGGTATTACAAAGTCAAAATTAAACAGGCTAACCCTCGTCAAGTTAATAATTGACAAGCATATGAATGGTGAAATTGATATCTTTTGTTACCATTTTGGAATGTTCTTAATTTACAGAGGACATCTATGTTGCGGAGCTTGGGACAAGGATTTTTCTGACGCGTCAATTGGCAAAAAGAGGTCCCAATTTGTTCAAACTTTACCTGTTTCCCGCTTCATGAGCGCGGACGATTTTATTACGGCTACATGGGTACACCAAGTTGAGAGTTCGGATACGGACGCTGGAGAATTCCGAAGAAATCCATTTTTAAGGAACGTGCGTGTTTTATTTACCAATGAACAGTTTGCGTCTTGTACTGGGATTCATTACCCCGATGACGTCACTTGGGTAGAACCCATTTCAGGCAAGCTCGATCTGGAATGTCGTAAATGGTCTGAGGAGAAAGATCCTATGGCCCCCAATGAAATTCCGGAGGGATGGGTCCAAGGCGAGATAATTCTTTGCAATGAAGGGGTAAATGGTTTACGTCATTATGTCAACGGGGTTCCGGTCCATGCCGGAAGTGCTATACAGGTTAAATTCGGAAACGGATGGATTAGCGGACGATATGAATGGCGGTTTGCCGGTAAAAGTAAAATCCAAGTACATTGTAACGATGATGTGCTATATATCGACGAAGGCCACCAGGTTAGAGTTAGGAACTTAGATTGGCTGAAAAAGGTATCCGGGGGTGAAGGGTAATGACCCGCACTCAAGCTGTTTTCCTGGGTCACTGGTTTCCATTGATGGTTACTTTTTGGGGTTGGTGCTGGTATCAGGCATCGAAAAAGAGGAAAGCCCACATCGGCTGCAACC
>CAYWSF010000282.1:0-2666 GCA_964460725.1 uncultured Desulfosporosinus sp. | reverse complement strand
GCCAAGTGGTGAATCAACTTGCGAATATCAATCATTCCCTCGACATCCAAACCATTCAATGGTTCATCGAGAATGACAACCTTGGGTCGGGATAGTATCGCTGCTGCCAAGCCCAGGCGCTGCTTCATCCCAAGCGAAAACCTTTTGGGCTTTTCATTCTTATACTTGGTCATTCCTGTTAGCTCCAATACCTCGTCAATCCGCTTATCGTCAACATCAGTATAATACCTGGCAAACTGCTTAAGGTTACCAAAGGCAGAAAGATAAGAATAAGCCTCTGCTATTTCAATCAAACAACCGACTTTTGCCATTGCTGATTCATACTCTTCAGTCACACTATAACCGAGAATTTTCACATCCCCGTTGTCCGGCTGCATCAGTCCGGTCATAATTTTCATAGCGGTTGTTTTCCCTGCCCCGTTCGGACCAAGAAAGCCAAAAATATCTCCTTGAAAAATTTCCAAACTAATGTCTTTAATACCCCGGCCATTTTTGAATAGTTTGGTTAGGTTCTTAAGTTCGATCACTTTTTCCATACATACCCCCATAGCGGACTTTCACCGCTCCGTCAAACGCCATGCGAGACGCATATTTAAGGCAACTGCCGGGAATTTACCCGGCAGTCAAACTTTACACTGATTTCTAACCTGATCTTAATCCAGATCCGGACTGAAATTATTATCAAAGATCAAACCACCCAGGGATGGTGTATGCATATTAAAATGTATTTTTCCTTCGTATTCGTCAATGTATAAACTACCTTGACTACCGGATTCGGTCGTGTATACAAAATCTAAAGAATGTTCCCTGTCTGACTTTTTGGCATTAATTTTAAAATCGCGTTGATTGGCAGCATATTCTTCAAAACCTGGTTTGTACTCCTCGTAATACTGACCCGTAAGCGTCTGATTATCAAATTGAGTTACCTCAACAAACCGCTCCCCGACTTTGACAAATTTGCCATCTTTATCGATCAGGATGTCATTCTTGAACTTGCCGACAAACTTGGCTGGGTTTGAAATCTTTGATCCGTCCCTGCCGATGTTTTTAACAACTTTCTTGCCGGTTAGATCGGGTTTATTTACCGTTGTGGAGTTGATGTCTGAGAGCTTAACTAAAACCTCAACCGTTACTTCATGAACCGTTCCTTGCACATCTTTGCCGGACAACACAGCAGTCCCTAAAATGTTCTCCATTACGCTATCTTGATTGACTTTTGCTATGCCTCTTACTTCTTTCACAAAAATGTCTTTGGCGAGATGAGGGAAGTTTTGTTGAGTGCCGTTAAACTCTTGTTTCATTGCATATGAAGTAATAGCATTGACCAAGGCCGGAATTTGCACCTCTGTTAAAGAGCCTGCTAAGCCAACACTGCCATCCGCATTTTCCGTAACCACCACATGGTCTTTCAAACTCCCAACAATAGCGTCTGCTATTTTCTCCAGGTCTTCCGCTCTGTCTTCCTTAAAAGGATTAGAGAAAATTTCTCGTTCTCTCTCCTCAGTAAACTCAGTTATATAGTAAGTGGGATCACTCCCGGAAACATTAATTTGAGTTGTCTTATCCATGTAAGTGTAATAACTATGCTTATCCCCGCGCAGGCTTTCTCCTGATGAAATGGTTTCCGCGGCATCCTTGCTTCGGTCATTTTTAGAAGTCTGATTATCGGTCATCAGCGTTTTTCCATTATCCTTCATTACCATTGAGGTGTCCATTGTGAAACTATTAAATTTCTCACTGCACTGCTCAGCCGTCACTTTAAGCGCGTCCTTTAACTGGTCATACCCACTCTTGTCAGCGATATCGGCCAAGGCTGTGGTCGCTGCTAACAGTGTTCCTAATGTAAAACTGAGGAACATCACTGTTTTCTTTTTGGATTTCATTCATTCATCCCCTTTTCTTAATTACGGAAGCTCCCTATAAATATTTTAACCTTTTAATATTGAATTTTCTTAAACAGTTTATAAATTATGTATAACCAAAATTTTAATTTAAGTATAAACTACAGTATAACATAAGTATAAACCCGTATATTTTTATTCAATAATAAGATATCCATAAAAAGATGCCCATTACAATACGTTGGACATCAGTTTATTAATACTATTATAATTTTATTATAGTAACGTATGGACAACATAAACTATAAAAACCTCTTTCTATAATTTTTTGAAAATTCTTTAGTGTAAAAGTTAGACTACCACGGCATGTACTACATTTTTAACTAAAAACTACTGGATTGGTTCCGTAACATTATCTGATTTTTTACTGCGACGAGTAAGCCAGGCTCCATAAAGATAGTTCGCCATAAAAACAGCTAATACTAAAACAACAGTCAACAATACTTTTGCACTTTCTTCCATCTTCACATGCCTCCTTGGAATCGTTTTCCCTCACATTTTTACAAATAATTTCTTTATGTATTTTTAGTATACAAAATATAAGAAAAATTATTTGCTTAAATACATACTACACTATACGTCTTAATTTTTTCTAAACAAGATATTAATAAATTATAAACAATTTTATCCATATCGTGATATTCCTATTTCTACAAGTGAGAGTGTTAAATACTTTACTCTGCTTTGGTGGTGTCTGCTTCGGTGGAGGCAGAGATAATAAAAATGAAGCTATTGCAAACTACTAATCAAAAGTAGTTTTTCAAT
>CAYWSF010000281.1:0-2669 GCA_964460725.1 uncultured Desulfosporosinus sp. | reverse complement strand
AAAGATATTGTGGTCAAATATAAGACCATGATGGGTTATAATGCGCCATATATTCCGGGCTGGGATACGCATGGGCTGCCGATCGAAATACAAGTGACCAAAAAGTTGGGCGTGAACCGGCATGCAGTGTCAACGCTGGAATTTCGCGAGAAATGTAAAGACTATGCAGAAAAATATGTCGGGATTCAGCGCGAACAGTTTAAACGCTTAGGAGTGCGCGGCGATTGGGATCATCCGTACCTGACCTTGCATAAAGAGTATGAAGCAGCTCAAATCGGAGTTTTTGGCGTTATGGCCGATAAAGGATACATTTATAAAGGGCAAAAGCCCGTTTTCTGGTGTCCTACCTGTGAAACTGCACTTGCAGAAGCGGAAATTGAATATATGGATAGACGTGACTCGACCATTTATGTCAAATTTCCGGTGCGGGATGGTTTGAATGTGCTTCCGAAAAAAAACACATTTGTAGTTATTTGGACGACTACCCCTTGGACACTTCCGGCCAATCTTGCTATTTGCGTACACCCGGTGTTAACCTATGCGGTCGTCAAAGTTGAGCAGGAACATTGGGTTGTTGCGGAGGGAATGCTTGATTCTTTACGTTCGCTGTGGAACCTGGAACTGCCGGTTGAAAGAACCCTCTCCGGTAAGGAACTGGAAGGTGTAATGTGCCTGAATCCGCTGATGGATAAGGATTCCGTCTTGATTTGCGGAGAACATGTTACTTTGGAAGCGGGTACCGGATGCGTTCATACGGCCCCCGGTCATGGCGAAGAGGACTATCAAATCGGGAAAGAATATGGGTTGCCCGTGTTTTGTCCGGTTGATCATCAGGGAAAATTCACCGAGGAAGGCGGGGTATACGCCGGTCTGAAAACGGGCGAGGCGAACCCGATTGTTCTCGAAGACCTAAAAAATAACGGCACTCTCGTGCTTGAGGAAATGATTGAACATAGTTATCCCCATTGCTGGCGTTGTAAGAGCCCGATTATTTTCCGAGCGACCGAACAATGGTTTGCCTCCATTAGTGGCTTCCGTCAGGAGACATTGGATGAAATAGATAAAGTGCGTTGGATTCCCTCTTGGGGAAGGGACCGGATCTATAATATGATCGCCGACCGGGGCGATTGGTGTATTTCCCGGCAAAGGACCTGGGGGGTTCCGATTCCGATCTTTTACTGTGAGGATTGCGGGAAAGCATTGGTTAATAACCAAACGATCGCCAAGGTTCAGGAGATCTTTCTGCAGGAAGGTTCCAATGCTTGGTTTGCTCATCCGGCTGAGGAATTATTGCCGGAAGGGATTAAGTGTTCTTGCGGCGGGGCAGAATTCCGCAAAGAGACAGATACCATGGACGTTTGGTTTGATTCCGGTACCAGCCACGTTGGGGTGTTGAAGCAACGGGATGACGGCTCCTGGCCGGCGGATCTCTATTTGGAAGGTTCTGATCAGCACAGAGGGTGGTTCAATTCCTCGTTATTGACCTCAGTGGCAGCGTTTGGGCAGGCACCTTACCGTAATGTATTGACCCATGGCTTCACCGTTGATGAGCAAGGGCGGAAGATGTCCAAATCACTGAATAATGGAGTTGATCCGCTCAAAGTTGTTAAAGAAATGGGTGCGGATATTCTGCGGTTGTGGGTTAGTTCGGTGGATTATAAAAATGACGTGGCTGCGTCCCCGCGCATTATGAAACAAATGTCCGATGCTTATCGAAAGATTCGCAACACTATGCGCTTCCTGGTGGGCAACCTCAATGATTTTGATCCGGAAAAAGATAAAGTGCCTTATCAGGAGCTTGCGGAAATTGACCGCTGGGCTCTGCTTAAACTCGCTAAAGTGGTTGAGCGCGTGCTGCATGGGTATGAGATTTATGAATTCCATTGGGCTTACCACACAATTCATAATTTTTGCACGGTTGAGTTGAGCGCCATTTATTTGGATATTGTTAAAGACCGGCTCTATGTGGAAGGAAAAACATCTTTCCTGCGTCGTTCTGCCCAAACGGTTTTATTTGAAATGCTGGATGCCTTGGTTCGCCTCCTGGCACCAATATTGACATTTATGGCAGAAGAAATCTGGCCGCATATTCCGGGCGATAAGAAAGAGGAAAATGTTCAGATAGCCGAAATGCCGAAAGTAAATCCCGCCTGGCTGGATGAGGAGATTGCTGATAAATGGGATCGGATCTTAGAATTGCGGACGGATGTTGCCAAAGTGTTAGAAAAGGCGCGGCAGGAAAAATTGATCAATCATCCGTTAACTGCGCATGTTGATCTTTACCCAACGGAAGAACAGTATGAATTCCTGCAACAGGTGCCCAAGTTGGCAGAAATCTTTATTGTCTCCGACTTAACGCTGCATAAACCTGACGAAGAGAGGCCGGAAGATGTGCAGTCTGCTGAAGTACACGAAGGCTTAGGGATTCTTGTGCAGCCGGCCAAAGGTGAAAAGTGCGAACGCTGCTGGATGTTTCATGAAGATGTTGGCAAGGATCAAGAACATCCGACGATTTGTCCGCGTTGCAGTGGAGTGGTTAAAAACATATAAGGTTATTAGTGCCCAGTTACGGGTCAGTACCTTCGACGATAGTCTCCAATTGGAGACTATCGTGTTTTTATGTGCGCCACGCATGGCGATTAACTAGACGGTGAAAGTCCGTTATGGGG
>CAYWSF010000280.1:0-2676 GCA_964460725.1 uncultured Desulfosporosinus sp. | reverse complement strand
AGCGCAAGGTGAGCGGCATCTTCTCCAAAGCCGATCTTGAGAAGCTGATCAACCGCCGTCATGATCGCAAGGTATTGGACGAAATACCGATTGACGATAAAATTACCGATCGCTACTATCAAAAAGAAGCGATCCGTGCTGTGTGCGCTAACATTGCCGCAGGCCATAGGAAATCCTTGCTTGTTATGGCCACCGGTACAGGGAAGACCAGGACGGCATCCAGTTTAACCGATGTTTTATCCAGAGGCGGCTATATTACTAACACGCTGTTTTTAGCGGACAGGACCGCCCTGGTAAGACAGGCCAAGGATGATTTTAAGAATCATTTGCCGGATATGTCTCTCTGTAATTTATTAAGCAATAAGGATGAAAAATCCGCCCGCATTGTTTTCTCCACCTACCCGACCATGCTCAATTCCATTGATTCTGTAAAGAGTGAGGATGGCAAGCGGCTGTTTACACCGGCCCATTTCGATTTGATCGTAATCGATGAAGCCCATAGAAGTATATTTAAGAAATACCGTGCAATCTTTGAGTATTTTGATGCCCTGCTGCTTGGTTTAACGGCAACGCCAAAAACTGAGGTAGACCACAATACCTACGATTTCTTCGAAATGGAAAAAGGGGTGCCCACCTATGCTTACGAATATGAAACTGCGGTAAAAGAAGACCATGTCCTGGTGCCCTACCATAACATTGAAGTCAAAACGAAGTTCCTGGAGCAGGGCATTACCTACGATGACCTTTCCGAAGAAGATAAGGTACGCTATGAGGAAGATTTCACTGATGAAGATGGTGAAATGCCGGATTTTATTCCTTCGCCGGCAATTAATAAGTTCATCTTCAACCAGGGCACTGTGGATATGGTCTTAGAAGATTTGATGACCAAGGGCATTAAGGTAGCCGGTGGTGACCGGTTGGGTAAGACGATCATCTTTGCCCAAAACAAAAAACACGCTCAATATATCATCGAGCGCTTTGATAAGCTTTATCCGCACTATAACGGCAGTTTTGCCAAGCGGGTGGTTTGTGACGATAGCTATGCGCAAAGCATAATTGATGACTTTAAGATTGCTGAAAAAGAGCCCCATATCGCCGTATCGGTGGATATGCTGGACACAGGCATTGATGTGCCGGAGATTGTCAACCTGGTTTTCTTCAAACGTATTCGCTCCAAAATTAAATTTTGGCAAATGATTGGCCGCGGTACACGACTTTGCGCGAATCTGTTTGGAGAAGGGCAGGATAAAACCCAATTTTACATCTTTGACTATCTGGGCAACTTTGATTTCTTCCGGGTAAACAAAGATGGTATTGAGGGCAATGAAGCAGAGAGCCTTTCCGAAGCGATCTTTACCAAGCGCGTCAGGTTAGTTCATTACCTCCAACATGTTGCCTTTATTGATGAACCGTATCAAGCCCTCAGAACTGGGCTGATTGAGATAATATTACAGCAGATTAATGCTTTGAACCCTGAACTGGTTTCCGTGCGCTTGCAGCGGCAATACGTGGAACAGTATAAGAACGCGCCTGCTTTTGTCTCTTTGTCCGATGGAGATAAACATAACCTGATCAAGTATCTTGCCCCGATTATATTTATGGATGATCCGGACGAGGAAGCAAAACGCTTTGACAATCTGATGTATGGAATGATGATTGCTCAGATTGAGGGCATGCCACAATTTAAAAAAGGTAAGAAACAATTGATTAAATTATGCTCTGCTCTTTCTGAGCGGGCCACTATTCCTCAGATTAAAGAAAAGCTGATATTAATCAATACCATTGAGACAGACGAATTTTGGCAGGGCGCCGGTATCTTAGACTTTGAGCAGGTGCGTATAGAGCTGCGCAGCCTGATTAAGTTTATCTCCGAAAAGGGTGGGAAGGGCAAGATTTACACCAACCTTACCGATGTGATTCTCTCCGTCAAAGAGGGCGAAGAAATAGCCCCGGCTTATGACTTTGAGGACTATAAGCTCAAGGTAAACCGTTATATTGAGAAAAACCGCGACCAGATGGCCATATACAAGCTGCGCAACAATATACCGCTTACTGCTTTGGATTACGAAAGCCTGGAGCGGATCTTTACCGGAGACCTTGGCACAGCAGAGGATTATAAGCGGGAATATCACGATACACCGTTCGGGTTGCTGGTGCGAAAAATTGCTAAGTTGGAATATGAAGCAGCAGTCGTGGCATTCTCCGAATTTATCAATGACCAATCGTTGAATCAGGCGCAAATTGTTTTTGTGAAAAAAGTCATCGATTATATCGTTCAGAACGGTTATATCGAAAACGTTTCCCAACTCACAAAGCCGCCTTTTGATAAACCGCAGAGTTTTATTAAGCTGTTTGATAGTTCAAAGCAAAGGCGAATAGTAGAAACGGTTACTAAGATAAAAGAGAATGCAGTTAAGATAGTGGGTTGAAAAAAGCAGCGTCCAAGGGGATGCAAGGGTACGATGCTGTGGGAGGAGGCCACTCAAATAATGAGTGGCCTCCTGCCCGATTTGATTAAATTTATAATGCATGGGAAAACGCTAAACTAGAAACGGCTATATCTGAATATTAATTGGTATAAACTGCCTTCATCTTCGCTGATATATCCGCGCAGTTGTTTGAATTCTACATCCTTACTCAAGGAGTCAACAACAACGCGAATACCTTCAGGGGTAA
>CAYWSF010000279.1:0-2676 GCA_964460725.1 uncultured Desulfosporosinus sp. | reverse complement strand
CTTTCTTAATTGGAGTTTTTTGGGGGCTTATCCATCAAGAAGGTGCGGTTAAAACCAATAATATAAATAAATCTTCACATGAACTGATACAAGAACCGACACATGAACTGAATATCGCTCCACAGACGGATCAACTAATTCGTTTTCACGTGCTTGCAAATTCGGACAGCGACCAGGATCAAGAGCTGAAGAGGGCAGTTCGGGATGCTATTCTCGTAGAAGTATCTCCCCGATTAGCAGTTTCTCAATCGTTGAATGAATCCCGGCAAATTCTTGAGGAGGTCCGTCCGGAGATGGAAAGGATCGGGCGTTCTGTAGCAAAAAAGCGGGGTAAGGATTATAGAGTGCATACAGAGTATGGGCATTTTTTATTTCCCACAAAATCCTATGGCCCATTGGTGCTCCCGGCCGGTAATTACGAAGCGCTGCGCATCGTGATCGGCGAAGGTCAAGGTTCAAATTGGTGGTGTGTATTGTTCCCGCCCCTTTGCTTTATTGATATTAATCAGTCCACCGCTGTTCCAGTCGATGGAAAACCGGGGATTCCGATCGAGAATGAGGAGGAAAGCAAAACTGTTGACAGCGGATCAAGTTCCAAAGCAAATTCTGAGTTAAGTGCTCCAAAAGTGCGGTTTTTTTTCTGGGAAATTATAATTAAACTTTTTAGATTAGATAGGTAAAAAGTGTAAAGTCCTGAAATAACAAATAATAACAGAATACTGCCATTGACTCGTAAGCTTCTTTGCGGTATAATATTTTTTGCTACAATTCATTAAATTATTGGTTTTTTTGTGAGGTTCACTGGGCACGGAGAGGTGGCTGAGTGGTCGAAGGCGCCCGCCTGGAAAGCGGGTACACTGGGATACTGGTGTCGAGGGTTCAAATCCCTCTCTCTCCGCCATAATATTTGGTTTAGGATTTGCTTTAAAAAATTCATAGGTCATAATTTAGGCTAAGGAATCGACTTTGGCCTTTTGTTTTGTTATAATTGCTTTAGTCGTACTAGATGGGGAGGTAGCGGTTCCTTGTAACTTGCAGTCCGCTATAGCAAGGTGGAATTCCCACGCGAGGGCCACGCCTGTGAAGCCGACTTTGGTGAATGGCGATGAGATTTTGGTCTCACGCAACAGGACACTGCGAACCGTGTCAGGTCTTGACGGAAGCAGCACTAAGGAGAGCGTTTTGTGTGCCGTGAGGGTGCCTGAATTGAGTTTGTTAATCAAGGTAACGTTCGGAGGTGATGGTTCGAACAAGGGTGTACGGCTATTAAATAAAAAAAGGTGGTCATGGACCATCTTTTTTGGTATTATGTAGTAAACTACTCGGGTATGTGACGATTGCTATGAGGTATGGGTTATGCAGCATTGTTTACAGATGTTTTGCGTAAGATGATCAATAACTAAATTGGAATTATGTTCCTTATTCAGGCCTTGTTTTCATTTTTGTAAACTATGCCCATCTAATTTAATTCACACAATGAGTGTGTAATAATAAACAAAGGAGGAGTACGAATGGCTAAAAAGATATTTGTCATGAATTTTGGTTCTACATCTACAAAAGTAGCCGTATATGAAGATGAAAATGAAATTGTAAAGGAATCCATTCAACATTCACAGGATGAATTGAAACAGTTTAAAAGCATTATGGACCAAAAAGATTTCAGACAGGCAGCAATCCTGGACTTTCTCGCTAAAAATCACATTGACCTAAAAGATTTTGATTGTGTTATTACGAGAGGAGGCTGCTGTAGGCCCATAGAAGGCGGCATTTATGAGATTAGCGAAGAAATGCTGCAGGACATTGCTTCCGAACAATATGGCGTTCATCCCAGTAATCTTGGCAGTACCGTCGCTATTGAGTTTGGGAGGAAATATCATATTCCGGCCATCACGGCAGATACTCCTTCAACAGATGAATTTTGTTCGTTAGCAAGGTATTCTGGTATTAAGGAAATTGAGAGAGTAAGTTTGTTCCATGCCTTGAATCAAAAAGCTATTGCCCGCAGATATGCCAAAAAAAGGAACGTCCCTTATGAAAGCCTGAATTTAATCGTAGTGCATATGGGCGGAGGAATCTCCATAGCAGCCCATCTAAAGGGAAAAATGATTGATGCAAATAATGCCTTAAATGGGGATGGACCATTTGCTCCGGAAAGGGCCGGAACCTTACCGGTTGGACAACTGGTTAAAATGTGCTTCAGCGGTAATTTTACCCAGAATGAAATGATGAAAAAGATCAGCGGCGGCGGCGGACTTATGTCCTATCTTGGAACGAACAGTGGACTGGAAGTCGAAGAAAGAATTAAAGATGGCGATGAATA
This sequence comes from uncultured Desulfosporosinus sp., assembly GCA_964460725.1. Taxonomy (GTDB): domain Bacteria; phylum Bacillota; class Desulfitobacteriia; order Desulfitobacteriales; family Desulfitobacteriaceae; genus Desulfosporosinus. The sequence continues at coordinate 356 of CAYWSF010000279.1, read as the reverse complement.
TGCCAAAGAGATTTATAAGGCCATGGCCTACCAGGTATCCAAAGAAGTTGGCGCGGCTGCAGCCGTTTTAAAAGGAAAAGTTGATGCGATTATTTTTACGGCAAGTCTGGCCTTTTCGGAATTGTTTACCGGTTGGGTAAAAGAAAGAGTTGATTTTATTGCACCGGTTGAAATCCTAGCCGGCGAAAATGAGATGCTCTCTCTTGCCGAAAATGCACTAAGATATCTTTCCGGTGAAGAAATGTCTAAAGGATATTAAGTTCGTAAGGAGAGGGCAGGAATATGGTAATTAAAAGTTTTGACCATTTGCTTGAGCTTGTAAAGCAAAAGGGAAAAAGGAAAGTCGCTGTAATTTC
>CAYWSF010000278.1:0-2691 GCA_964460725.1 uncultured Desulfosporosinus sp. | reverse complement strand
GTTAACGAGGTTCATTATATTGTTGCCCCGCTCACATCCTAAGTCAGAGGTTGTAAAGGAGTTCAACGGGGCATAGGCTATTGATTCAGCAGGCTTAACAACATTTAGAAAACTTCCCATCGCTCCGCCGGTTACATTGGAACGGAAACTAACCTTCTTCCGAATCCATTCTGCACACTCACGGGCGATTGCCTTCTGAGTCAGTTCATTACGAAGTTTGACTTCAAATTCCGTGCCGTAGAGGGAACGCTCCCGGTTAAGCCGGGGGATATAGAATTCACGTTTTTCCCGGGGTGCTTTCTCTTGCAGGAATGTTGGTGAAGTGAAAACAAAGCGCAACTCGTCAATGCCGTTTAGTTGCTTTTTAAGTGCTTCGTAAGCATATATTGAAAAACAAGCGGCAGCTATGGAAAGCTTATCACCTTTCGATACTGTTGCCGCCAAGTCGTCTTTGACGGTTTTATTAACGTTGTCGAGTATTTGCATATGTTTCCCCCTCGTTTACAATGGTTTTCATTTATCTAAATTGTAATACTCCCACTTCTGTTCAACTTTAGTTGAACGAGTTCACTTACTCGATTTCAGCACTTTTGCCGCTATTTACCCACGCATCCACTTCCGATATCTTGAACTTATATTGCTTGCCTACTCTGCGGTAGGGGATAACATCTTTCTTAATCCAGTTGCGGATAGTGTCCTTGCATACGCCGAGATGCTCAGCGATCTCCTCTAAGCTTGACCATCTTTCCGGTTCGTTTGTCATTTAGTGTTCCTCCTTAATTATAATTTTCACTAAAACAAATCAAACAGGCTTTCGCCGGTAGGTCTTTGCTTTGCTTGAAGTTTCTCAAGATACTCCCGCATTTTCACATATTCTTTTTTCAAGATGAATTTGTCGTTGTTGAGGCAATCTAACAACTCTTTATATTCCGTTGCTTTCTTGCGTACAGCTTCAACATCAAACTCATATACCCAACCGACAGGATCTGGAGTCCCGTATTCGTCCTTATATTGCCAGTCTACATAATCGGCATTAATCAGTTCTTCGCTCTTATCTTCATCAGTAACATAAACGTATTCCGCTGTTACTAACGAGTCGTAGTGCGGTAGGTCATTGCAAACAACCATTTGGCGCCACTTGAGGTCTTTAATAAAGTCAAAAAGGTATGATTGTGGTTCATTAAATACGAAGTCGTTAGTTTTACCCTTCTCATAACTCAGACGGGGATACATCGTTTTGAGGAATGTCCAGTAACCCTCTTCACTATCGCAGAGCTCATATAGTCTGGTTAAAAACGGAAGGAAAATATATTCCTCAACCTTATCAGGAATCATATCGTAAAGCATAATAAAAGTCTTATCACCATACATTCGGATGTGTCGATTCTCGAAAAATTCCCCAATGCTTTCCAGGTTCTTGTCCTTTTGTTTTGAAAAATATAAGGCACAAAAATACTCCTGAAACGATCGGTGAGTGAAGTGGTATTTACCGCTCTCAAAATACATCAGGCACATATTGGAGCAAAGGTCATATAAAAAATCGCTCGCGGTGGTTGTCCGGTCATCAACTTTTTTTCTTTCTTTTAATACACCGTAATAATTCGCAAACTCATCCTCGGTTAACTCGAATTTCTCATCGTGATAAGAACGTGAACAGAGTTCGGCAAAATAATCTGCAAATTTATCAGCGGTTAGTCCGGTTTTTAGAGCGCGTCGATAGGCGCCTTTGCTGGCATCGTGTTTTACGGACAAGGCGGCAAAGGCCTCCCGATAAAAAATGTGCATCTTTGACGGCACTTCGGCGTATTGTTCAAAAGTTAACAGCATAATCGTCAGCAGCAGTGGATTCTCGATAAAAGCGCTGTGTGTGCGATACAGGTTGTTGTTCAATTCAGTGCGGAATTTTTCTTTGATAATCGGCTCATCAGGTCTGAACTCCAAATTGTCAATCAGTTTCAAGGCCTGCAGCTTAGAAAAGGGCTTTAATTGCAAAACCGTAAAACGCGAATACGAAATAAATGGCTGATAAGGGCGCGAAGATATGACAAAACAGTTCTCGGGATACTTGTCTGTAAACACTTCTAACTCGCGCTCGAACCGTTTCGCATAAGTCGATCCGATTTCGTCTAACCCGTCAAACAGTAATAAGCATTTACCTTGCTTCAGCACATCTTCGAATTGTTCTGCCGTGATTTCCTGGCAGAGGCTTGTGACTTTTGAAAAAACATACTCAAACAAGCTATCAACCGTCTCGTCAAAATCCTTAAGGGGAATGAAAACAGGGATGTTTAGTAGATCTGCGTAATTCTCCACCGAGTTTAACAGTAAATGGCGCATCATCATAGACTTACCGAGTCCACCTGTTCCGGCAAGAATCACAAAGCGCGAGCATTCCGAAAGGGATTTTACAGTGACGTTCCCGATTGTGGATAGTTTGTATGACGTGCTGAACTTCCCTGGAATGGGGATACGGCGCTCTATATCGTTGCAAACGTAGAAATCATAAAACGGCTTAGGCTGGTCGCTGTAGAGCAACGTCTTAAGCGTGCTGTATTTGTCTTTCGCGTTGCGGAGATACACTGTGTAATTCGGTTTCGCTTTCAACGGGGGTGTTGTGGGTGGTGAATCCGATAAGGATCCCCTAAATTGTCTATAACAATCTACTTCCTTTATGGTCTTAGCAAACACGTC
>CAYWSF010000277.1:0-2692 GCA_964460725.1 uncultured Desulfosporosinus sp. | reverse complement strand
TTATAATAATGGCTGTCCCAAGATCTGGCTGAGCTGCCACTAATCCTACAACTAGCAGAACCGCCAGACCATAGATTAGCCCTCGCTTCCTTAGCTTACTTAGTAGTTTCATTTTAAGCCCTCCTCATATTTCTCTTATTTTTTAATAGCTGCCCGAGAATTACTTGCTACTCCTTGACTGAGACGATCTAGGATCATAGCAAGAATAACAACAGCTAAACCGAACTCAAATCCTTTACCGATGTTCATTTGCGCAATTCCTTCCAAAACACCGGCCCCCAGTCCCTGAGCCCCAATCATCGCTGATATAACGACCATAGAAAGGGAGAGCATCATGGTTTGGTTAATACCTGCCATTATTGTCGGCAGTGCCAGGGGAAGCTGAATTTTCCAGAGCATCTGGAAGGAACTTGACCCAAAAGCTTCTCCAACTTCGATAAGGTCAGCGGGAACTTGCCGAATTCCCAGATCAGTTAAACGAATGACAGGAGGCATCGAAAAGATTACTGTAGCGAAAATTGCTGATACGGCACCCAGACTAAAGAACATCAATGCCGGAATTAGATAGACAAAAGATGGCATGGTCTGCATAAAATCCAGTACAGGAGAGAGCACTTTATGAAAACCATTGCTGCGTGCTCCCAGTATTCCCAAGGGAATGCCTATAGCAAGAGAGATAACGGAAGAAATCAACACGAGAACCAAGGTATCTAAAAAGGATGGCCATAATTCCAGGTTATAGATTAGCAATAATCCAATCAAACATCCGATAGCAAGACGCCATCCTTTGACACGCCATGCCAAAATCGCGCAGAGAAGAATAAACACATACCAAGGAATAAATTCCAAGCCGGCACCTAAATACTCCGTGATAGTTGTTATAAAATCAGTAAAAATATCAAAAATTCTGCCAAAATATAGCAATAGCCATTCAACACCGGAGTTAATCCACTGTCCGAGTGGTAGACGATACATTATTTTCACCCCCTGTGTCTGCTAATGCAGCAAGTACGGAACCTCGCATAATAATTCCAATGAGACGATGTTCTTCATCGATGACTGCAGGGGGGACTTTACTTTCAGCAATAACCTGAAAAATATCTTGAATAGGATAATTTTCATCATAGACCGGAACATCCACCAGTTCGATATCCTGTAAACTTGCAATACCAGCTTTACGCGCTTCAAGTGCCAGATCGGCTGTGATAAGCCCCTGTAAATGTCTGGCACGATCCACGACAAATACACTGGAAAGGCCATGCTCCTTCATAACCTGCAGGGCAACGTGCGGACCATCGCGCAGCTGTACGATGGGATGTGGTCGTTTCATCACGTCTTTAACTGTTAAAATCTTGCTGCGATCGACTCCTTGTGTAAACTTAGCAACATAGTCATCGGCAGGGTCCCTGATAATCTCCTCTGCTGTGCCTACCTGAATAAGTGAACCATCTCTAAGGAATGCAATCCGATCACCGAGTTTCAAGGCTTCATTTAAGTCATGAGTAATAAATACGATTGTTTTGTTCATTTTTTGCTGAATATTTAGCAGCTCATCCTGCATTTCTTCTCGAATCAGGGGATCCAAAGCGCTGAATGCTTCATCCATGAGCAGGATATCAGGATCGTTGGTCAAGGCGCGAGCCAAGCCAACCCGCTGTTTCATGCCGCCGCTTAATTCATCAGGATAGGCATGTTCCCAGCCGGAAAGTCCGACCATCGCTAAGTGTTCCAATGCTTTTTTTTCGCGCTCGGATTTGCTAACCCCGTGTACCTCTAAGCCATAAACCGTATTCTGCAGTAACGTTCGATGAGGTAAAAGAGCAAATTGCTGAAAAACCATGGCCATTTTTTTTTGCCGGACTTGTCTTAGTTCCTGGGACTTGAGGTTGGTAATATCCATCCCATCTATAATTATTGAGCCTGAACTGGGTTCGATTAAACGATTTAAACAACGCAGGATGGTAGACTTGCCACTCCCTGACAGCCCCATGATAACGAATACTTCACCCTCACTGACGGAAAAACTAACATTATTCACTACTATATTTAAGCCGGTTTTTTCAAAAATTTGTTCTTTATTCAAGCCCTGACTTAGGAGTTGTAATGCTTTTTGTGGCTGAGAACTAAAAATTTTTACTAGATTCTTAACTTCGATTTTGGTTGCCATTATTAGTTAGCCCTTCTTTCTGAACTCAAGGCTTGCAGATGCAACTTTAAAGAAGCGAGTAAGTTGTCACAATGTGCATTTTAACATAATATACTGTCGAAGGTCAAATGAATGAGTGACAACTATATTGGATGTGTCTTATGAAAATAATATTTGATTTTATTGAGTGAATTATTCAAAGCAGATTGTAATGTCATCAGTGATGCCGTCAAAGAATGAAAATTGTGCTGTTTTCAGGGTAGGAATGTTAGTTAAACTCTCAGTTATAAGTCTAAGCTTTTGGAGCGAAGTGATATTAAAAAAGCAATAGATAAGAGCAGATAATCCATTACGATTTCTGCTCTTATTGTCTACTCTATCAGTTCCTCACTGGCCAGTAAGCGCTCCAGGATTTCCGGCTTAGGCGTAAGATATAATGTCCAGTTTTGCTCGTAGATGACCATTCCCGGCTTTGCTGAATTAGGCTTTTTGATTTGTTTAACATGGGTGTAATCGACTGGAACTTGAGAAGAACCGCGCGCCTGG
>CAYWSF010000276.1:0-2700 GCA_964460725.1 uncultured Desulfosporosinus sp. | reverse complement strand
AGACATTAAGGGTATTGAAGGAACTGGACACGCCGGAAGCGCTCCAGGAGCTAAAAGTAAAGGTGTTGGGAAAAAAAGGGTCATTAACCGCATTGCTGCGCCAAATGGGTAAATTAGCGCCGGAAGAGCGGCCGCTAATGGGGCAAGTGATCAATGAGGTGCGCGGTAACCTGGAACAGGCCTGGGAAGAGCGCAGTGCGGAGTTAGTTCGAATGGCCCTGGAGAAACGGTTGGCAACCGAAAGCATTGACATCACTTTGCCGGGAGTGCGTGTGTCGCGGGGGCATTATCACCCGCTGACCCTGATTCTCGAAGAAATAGAAGATATCTTTTTGGGCATGGGCTTTCAAATTGCGGAAGGACCGGAAATTGAGCAGGATTATTATAACTTCGAAGCTCTCAATATGCCGCCGGATCATCCGGCACGTGAAATGCAGGATTCCTTATATATCACGGAAAAGATTTTATTGCGCACCCATACCTCTCCCGTGCAGATTCGGACGATGGAGAAGCTTTGCCCGGAACTGCCGGTGAAAATTATTGCCCCCGGCAAAGTTTATCGTAATGACGACGATGCCACCCACTCGCCGATGTTCCAGCAAGTCGAGGGACTGCTCGTAGACAAAGGGGTTAGAATGTCGGATCTGAAGGGCATTTTGTTGAATTTTTCCCGCCAAATGTTTGGTGAATCCAGAGAAATTCGGTTACGGCCAAGCTTTTTTCCTTTTACAGAACCAAGTGCCGAAGTGGATATTTCCTGTATGCTTTGTGGGGGAGGCGGCTGCCATCTCTGCAAGGGGACCGGTTGGATAGAAGTATTGGGGTCGGGGATGGTTCATCCCAAAGTGATCGCAGCGGGCGGCTATGATCCGAAAGAAGTCACGGGCTTTGCCTTCGGTATGGGCGTAGACCGTATTGCTATGCTGAAATTCGGCATTGAAGATATGCGGCTCTTATACGATAATGACGTACGCTTTTTACAGCAGTTTTAAGGGGGAAGGGTCATGAAAGTCAGCTTAGAATGGTTGCGCGCACTGGTTGATGTCGATCAGAGTGCGGAAGAATTAGCGGAAACCCTAACGCGGGGCGGGATTGAGGTTGAGGAAGTCACCAGCCTGAGTAAAGGATTTGAAAAAGTAGTGATCGGTGAGATAGCCGAATTAACAAAACATCCCGATGCCGATCGACTCTGGGTGTGTATGGTAAATGTAGGCCAGGAAGAGAATCTGAAGATTGTTTGCGGTGCCCAAAATTTACAGCTCGGAGACCGGGTTCCGGCTGCCCTGGTAGGCGCGGCCCTTCCCAATGAGCTTACGATTAAAAAGTCCAAACTCAGAGGGGTTGATTCTTATGGTATGCTCTGTTCACAAGAAGAGCTGCTGCTTGAGGGGAAGGTGGGCTTGGACCGCAGTGAAGGCGGCATCCTTATCTTAGACCCGGATGCTCCCGTCGGCGAGAATCTTGGTAAATATTTAGGGCTGGAAGACAGCGTTTTGGATTTGGAGCTCTATCCCAACCGGCCGGATTGTTTGGCGATGATCAATGTGGCGCGTGAAGTGGCCTCGCTCACCGGTAAAAAGCCCCATTTGCCGAAATGGGCTGATACTGATGCGGTGCTTTCCCTGCCCGCCATTCCGGATTTGAAAATATACATTGAAAATGCGGACTTGTGTTGGCGTTATGCCGGAATGGTGGTTGAGGATGTGCATATCGCGCCTTCGCCGGATTGGATGCAGCGGCGCCTGAAAGCAGCCGGAGTCCGTCCCATTAATAATATTGTGGATATTACGAACTATTGTATGCTGGAAATGGGACAACCGTTACATGCATTTGACCGGGATAAGATCAGCGGGAATATTCACGTTCGTACTGCCCGTCCCAACGAAAGAATGGTTACCCTGGATAACGTGGAACGTGTTCTCCAGCCAGATACCCTGTTGATTGCCGACAACCGCCAACCTTTGGCCATAGCCGGCGTAATGGGCGGCTTAAGCAGTGAAGTTACCTATGACACAAAGCGCTTGCTGATCGAATCCGCCTATTTTTCCGGAGTAAGTATCCGCCGCACAAGCCGTCGCTTAGGACTGCGGTCGGAAGCTTCCAATCGCTATGAAAAGGGACTTAACCCTTATGGCTGTATGGCAACCATGGGACGGGTCTGTGAATTGATTGAGGAATTTGGGGCAGGCCGCCCGGTGGCACTGTTGGATGAAGTGAAGCATCTCCCGCCGCGCCGGCAAGTTAATCTTTCTGTTAGCAATACGGCCACCGTGCTTGGTGTTGAGCTGAATACGGCGGAAGTTCGCCAGGTCCTGGAGAATTTAAACTTCAAGTTTCAGGAGCAAAATGGGAAATTTAATGTTGAGATTCCTACTTATCGGTCCGATATTGAAATTGAAGAAGACATGATGGAAGAAGTGGCGCGCCTGATCGGCTATGAGCGGATTCCGACCACTCTGCCGCAAGGGGATCAGACGCAAGGCCGAAGAACTGCGGAACAAGAGTTTCGCCGCCGCCTGCGTAATACTTTAGTCCAATCCGGCTTGGATGAAGTGATAACCTATTCGTTCATTCGCGGTGAAGCAAATGCGCAGTGGGGCAATGCGGAGCAATCGGTTCCCTTGCTCAATCCGTTACGGGAAGAACTCGGCGTAATGCGCACTTCGCTGGTGCCGGGACTCCTTGATGTGGCCGCCCGCA
>CAYWSF010000275.1:0-2719 GCA_964460725.1 uncultured Desulfosporosinus sp. | reverse complement strand
GTGCTCTTGCAGATATTCTGCCTATGCTCTTTGCCAAGGATGGAGACTATCTGGAACCGCTACTGCCAAAGTCTCTTCTCATTGGAGAAACGGTGCTCACGAAGCTGATTGAAATCCCGGAGGAGGCATTCATGGAGGATGTCGAGGTTATCGGCTGGCTTTATCAGTTCTATGTTGCCGACAAGCGTCAACAGTATAGAGATGCCAAAACCGTTACAAAAGAGTTGATACCAACGCTTACACAGGTATTCACTACGGACTGGATTGTGCGCTACATGGCAGAAAACTCCGTGGGCCGTATCTGGATGGAGAGCTATCCGCATTCCTCCCTGCGTTCCGATATGAAATACTATGTAGATGATCCGGAGCAGACGGAGGAAGTGCAGAAAAAGCTGGACGCCATCAAGTATAAGAACGTCAATCCGGAAGAAATCCGAGTTATAGAGCCCTGCTGCGGTTCCGGCCATATCCTCGTTTATGTATTTGACCTTCTTTATAAGATGTATGATGAAAAGGGATACACATCCCGCGAAATTCCGACTCTCATTCTGAAAAACAATCTTGTTGGTCTGGATGTTGACAAGCGTGCCTCCCAGCTTGCCGCATTCTCTCTTGTTATGAGGGCCCGGAGCATCAACCCCCGTTTCTTCAATGACAATTACTATACCGTTCCTCGGGTCTACGAAATCCATGACTCCCACTATCTTGAGAGTATCGGGTACAAACAGCACATGAAGAGCATCGGTGTATTCACGGACGAGGAAACAAAGGCTGTTGAGACACTGGTGGAACTTTTCCGCAACGGCAAGACCATCGGTTCCCTCATCAAAATGAAGCCGGTCAAATTCGAATGTGTTGAAAGCGTTATCCACAAGCTGGAGCATGACGTCGTAGCCAGCATCTTCGATATTCCGTTCGTTGACGAGGGCTGTGCACTGTTGAAGAAGCTGCTTGCACAGGCAAAGGTGCTTTCCGCGAAATACGATGTGATGATTACAAACCCGCCTTATATCGGTATTTCTTCTATGGAAGCTCCAGTGAAGGATTACGCTGTCAAGAACTATCCGAACAGCAAGACAGATATGTTCGCTATGTTCATGGAAACCGGATTTGTCAAGCCGAACGGATTCACGGCTATGATTAACATGCACAGCTGGATGTTCCTGTCAAGCTTTGAAAAACTCCGAATTGTGCTCCTGGGAACAAAAGAAATCGTAACTATGGCTCATCTTGGAGCCAGAGCTTTTGAATCCATAGGTGGTGAAGTTGTTCAGACCACAAGTTTTGTTATGAGAAACTGTCGTGTTAACGGGAATGCTGTCTATTATCGTCTTGTCGATAGTTCAGATAAAGAAACAGACTTTTTATCCGCAAACAATGCGGAGGTATATATATGAAAAATCGATATACCGCTAATGCATGTAATTTCAAAAAAATACCTGGAAGTATTTTTTGTTATTGGCTTTCTGATGCCGTGTTGACTCACCTGGAAAATGATAGCAAGCTCAAAGAACATGGATCAGCTAAACAAGGTCTATCAACTTCAGATAATAATAGATTTCTTCGCTTATGGCATGAGGTGCTATTTGAACGTATTGGTTTTTCATGTAAAGATTGCGCAGATACCAAAACAGAATATAAACGCTGGTTTCCATTCAATAAGGCGGGGAATTTCAGGAAATGGTCTTCCATAAATGAATATGTAGTTAATTATCAATATGATGGTGCAGAAATAAAGCATACAGTTATGGAGAAATATCCATACCTAAATGGCCCGGGTTTCGTTGTAAAAAATACGGATTCGTATTTTCACCACGGTATAACGTGGAACGATGTTGCCACGGGTGCCTTTTGCTGTAGATATGTTCCTGATGGGTTCATTTTTGCTGATGCCGGACCAATGTATTTTAGCGGTAATGATTTTCTGATGATGGCTTTCTTTAACTCAAATGTTTTCCAGTTGTTTGCAGATATTATTTGCCAAGGCTTACACTATAGCACTGGGCACATTCCGCAGATACCATATAAAGAGCCATATAATAAAAAGTCAGAAATAGAAAAGCTATCAAGAGAAAACTATAATCTGTCAAAGGAAGACTGGGATTCGTTTGAATCCTCTTGGGATTTCAAGAAGCACCCACTTTTGTAGGAGCGCTGATTATGATTAGGCATGTATGTAAAAAAGAGAAATTTGATGAAATACCAGGTACCCCAATTGCATATTGGGTAGGCGAAGGTTTTGTTCAACTCTTCCACAACAAACGGGTATCTGATTATGCAGAGCCACGACATGGTATGTCGACAGGCAACAATGATTTGTGTTTAAAGCTCTGGCATGAGATTTGTTGCGGAGATATCTGCTTTGATGCAAAATCGCAAGAAGATTTTGATAGCAAGGAAGGCAAATATGTCCCTTATAAAAAAGGTGGCGAGTATCGTCTTTGGTATGGAAACAATGATTATGTGATCGCTTACTCTCCTGAATCGAGAAAACGTATGGAAGCATTATCTGGGTATAGGGCTTCCAGTACAGGTTACTTTTTTAGGCCCTCAATAAATTGGTCAGACGTTAGTTCTTCGAACTTTGGAGTAAGAATGTCCCCTAAAGGATTTGCTTTTGATGGGCGTGGCGCTTCAATGTTTTGTGAAGACGAAATCAGATTTTATCTGCTGGGTTTGTTGGCAAGTAAAGTGACAACATATACACTAAATGTTTTAA
>CAYWSF010000274.1:0-2728 GCA_964460725.1 uncultured Desulfosporosinus sp. | reverse complement strand
ATCAGCGAATTCTGGTGTTCACTTTCCATAATTACTTGCTTGCCATAATAGATTTCTGTAGTCTTTGAACTTTTGTGTCCTAATAATTCTTGAATGTACCTTAAATCTGTTCCTGATTCCAGCAAGTGCGTAGCAAAAGAGTGCCTCAATGAGTGTACAGATAAATCCTTATTGATGCCTGACTTAACCAGCGCATTCTTAAATATTACCTGAACAGTTCGCTCTGATATATGAGTTCCCGGATTTTGCCCGCTAAACAACCATTTTTGGCTTATGGTAGGAAATATAATCATTCAAAACTGTCATTGCTGTATCTGATAATAGAGTGTATCGATCTTTTCTCCCTTTCCCCTGTTTTATACGAATTAATTTACGTTCCGGATGAATGTCATTCAAGATTAATCTGGCGACTTCACTCACCCTTAACCCAGCGGAATAAGTTAAAAACAGAATAGCCCTATGCTTGATATTTTGAATAGATGATAGAATCTTGGCTACTTCCACTTGGCTTAGCACTTGTGGAAGTTTATATTCTTTCTTAGGGCGTGGAATCTCCATACTTTCCAAATTACAACATAATACGAACTTGAACATAAATTTAATGGAACTTAGTGCCTGATTTACATAAGCATGCGACTTTTTTTGCTCTCTTAACAAAGTAGCCAAATAACCTTGAGTATCATCCTTTGTAATGTTTTTTGGCTCCTTCTGTAGATCCCGAAGGAATCTCTTTACATGCCCAAGATAGACTTTTTTTGTTTTATCACTAAATCCTTTAAGAATCAATTGTTGGTCCATAGATCCCAGGATCTCCTGAATCGATTCATCCTTATTAAAGTTTTCATTTAGTTCTTCTAATTTTATTAAAGGATCTATTACGATCTTCTCATCGGAAAAAATACACATGAATTCGCTTAACGCCTCTTTAGAATATGGAATGATCCATTGCTTTTTATCAGGATTCCAACTCCTTTTTGTCAGAGACTTGATTTTTAGAACCCTTTCTTTTGTGTATGAGAAAGAGACAAACAACTCATCGTTATTTTCTTCTTGGCAATGAAGATAAATTGTCATTCCGGATTACCCCTTAGCATAAAGAATCCTACCTCAATATTCTTCAAGCATTTCCCTATTTCCTCTTTATTTTCCGTTTGAATTGATATTAGATCTGTCTATTTTTGTTCGATTTCAGTAACACATTCGGTTTTAATTTTTTCAACCAGGAATTGCAGAGCATCAACAACATGTAGTCTGATGTCACCGCCGATCAACACATACATGATGTCATCACCAAGTTCGAGCTGGCCCTCATTAAGCCAAACCCTGACATGGAAGATCCCGTTCATCTCATTGGTTTCAGCAATCGCCGCATCAACCCTTGTCGCATCATAAGCAAATTCCATTTCCTTTAACAACCCGTTATACTTTATTTATTTGACTTGTTCCTCCTAAGTTTCCTCCTGCCGCTTCTCTTCCATTGCTATTCTCCATTGTTCCCGGGCCATATTAACTATTTTCTGTTCTTTTTTAGCATCCCTATTTTCAATGATTTTCGAAAAGTAAGAGGCAGCCTTTGGATATTGCCCTAAACGACGACTCAGTTCACCAATCATATACAGCATTCTTAACTCAGACATTGATGTGCCCACAAAATCCGAATGAACAAATGATTCATCATACGCTTTGAGCGCCATGCTCAGAAAACGCTTTTCTTGCTCCGAATTGTTTTCCGAGCGGAAGAGCCAGGCCAGACGAAGACAAAATCCGGCGAGAATGATACATTTTTCTTTCTTAAGGGTCCATGCAAAAATAGCCAGCTTATAGGCTTCTATTGCTTGTTGAATGTCCCTTACCTGACCAAAATCTCTTTTTGTCCAATGCTTGGTAATTTGAACATGAATAATTTCTTTAGTACCTTTTGGAAATTGATCTGAAAACTCTTCGGAAAAGGCGAAACCACACTGCGGGCAGACATTAACAAAATAAAAATGGGGATTATAATTCCCTGCTCGATAATGGGGACAAAAGTCGCTGTCAATTTGATAAGGGAGCGCAAAGCGTGAACGCACCCTCGGCGTTTTAAATGGCTTAGCGCAATATATACACTTCATTTTCTTCTCAAATAAGCTTCCAACGAAATCCTAAACCTCTCCTTTACTTCAAAATACAAATTTTTTCCTGGCATTGGTCCAGTTGCTTAAGGTGTTTTGTAAACATACAACCGTTTTATACTAACATTACTTAATCCTGACAATAAACAGAGTTTTTGGCATCAGGTGGAGTTTGCTCCATCAGATGCTTAGAAATCGTTATCCGGAAGCTACAGTTCTGGTCGGGTTGGTCGGGAGGCAAGAAACCAGCCGGGCAGGTAGGCTAAAAAATGTATTATGCCTGCCTGGTTGGCTGGTTAATTGCTGGGGTATGAATCACCAGGTTAATATGTTCTGCAAAACGCGTTTTATAAGAGCCACCCGAGCGGTGTTAGTGGAACCACCTGCGCGTGAATTTGAGAGCCATTAGCGCGTTAGGTGGGAGCCCACCCCCCTGCTAGCAGGAGATAGCTAGTTAAAAAGCTAATTAGAGGAATATCGTGGCTGGTTGTGATAGGATTGCTGGCCGGATGTCGCAAGAATACTCATCTTTCTACCCAGTAATTTGGTTTTCGGTGCTGATGTGTAGTACGTCAGTTTATTATTACCCGGCACAACATAAAAACTGCAAATTATTC
>CAYWSF010000273.1:0-2751 GCA_964460725.1 uncultured Desulfosporosinus sp. | reverse complement strand
CGTCAGGATATAGGATATAGGAAATTGCCTCAACCTCTGATTTATAGCTCGTAGCCTGATTAAACTCGCCGCGATTAAAACGGTACAAATCCAGTTCCCCAGAGATTGTTTCCGCGCTCCATAACCTTAAGTTGTTAATATACAAAGGATTATCATAGCTCATTATTGGCACATCATAAGGTACAGCAAGCACTGATTCATAGTTCTCATGTATATAGGATAGCTTCCCCTCATTGAGTTCCGTCCTCACTGTCCCTCTAAATTTTACAACGACCGATTTACCTGGTTTTCGCGTTTCCCAAAGATAACCATTTTTAAGCCATTTGTCCGTCACTTCGACCTGATTGCCACCGACAATTTTTTGTTCAAATAACCCATACCTAAAGCGAATTCCATTTCCATGTCCATCAATTCCCAGGAAAGCCATTGAGTCCAGGAAACACGCTGCCAATCTTCCTAAACCACCATTGCCTAAACCCGGATCTATTTCTTGTTCCAATAGATCATCGAGATTAATATTCAACTCTGATAATCCTTGTCTAACGATTTCCTCAACTTTGAAATTAATTAAATAATTATGAAGCAGCCTGCCGATAAGAAATTCCATCGAAAAATAATAAACCTGTTTCCCTTGGGACATCGACCTCCTGGTGAGATTACGGTAATAACTCATTTTTTCTTTGAGCAGTGAGACCAGCGCCACATATTTATTCCATTGTGTGGCCTCATCTGCTGTAATCCCTTCGCCCTCGATTAATTTCTTGAGATAGGCTTGTTTAAAGCTTTCTTTATTGCTGAACATAAAATTTATTTCCTCCATCGGAATATTCTCTTGCAACCAGCCTGGTTAATATATATGTTTCCTTGGACGCACAAAAACTTAATAGAAGGCAAAAATAAAAAGACTGTGCGAACACGGACTGGGTAACGGATATTTCCTGTATTGTAATGATAATCCGGACCTGGTATTTATTAGTCACCCACTGGAAACGGTGTGCGTCCAGGTATGAATCACTCCCATCTCACAGCACCGTACAGAGCATTGTTGACCCTGAAGCTACTTGTTCTTGACTGTCTTACCACTGCTTGGTATAAAGCAGTAAAAGGTTCCACAGGTGGCGCTTCTGCATGGGATGGATATCACGGTATGCGGAAACATATCAACGATTTTATGGTTCACGGGAACATATCATTACACTGACAATCCATTCCTACTTAACCTCGTTCAATACCATCTGAAGTGTTTCCAGGGAAACAGGTTTACCCAAGTGCCTGTCAAAGCCGGCTTGTTTTGCGCGCTCTTTATCTTCAGGTTGTGCATATCCAGACAAAGCGATCAGAAGGGTATCCTTGAGTTCAATATCCTTACGGATCATCTTCGCAACTTCATAACCACTTATACCTGGAAGACCGATGTCACATATAATAACATCCGGTCGTAGTTCCTTCGCCTTGGCAATGCCACCGGTTCCATTATAAGCAGATGCCGCTTCATGTCCTAAAAGACGAATAAGCTCACACATAACTTTAGCCAGATCTTCAATGTCATCAATAATCAGGATTTTTAGTGATTTGTTTTCATAAATATCCGATTGCCGTAATCTTTCTTGCATTCTATTATCTTCCTTGGGTAGCGGCAGACATATGGTAAACTTGGCACCTTTCCCTATTCCTTCACTGAACGCCTCAACTCTGCCACCATGAAGCTCCACCATCCCCTTGACAATTACCAGACCTAACCCAAGACCACCGTTGCTCCGATCTAATGTTTTATCAACCTGCATGAATGGTTCAAACAGATTCTGGAAATCACTAGGCGCAATGCCGCGTCCTGTATCCTGGATAGTAATTACCGCTTCGTTGCTGTTCTTTTCATGTGATACCGTGACTGTAACAAAGTCATCCTTATGTGTGAATTTTGCTGTGTTATGCAGCAGATTTCCTATGACTTGAGTTATACGGGAAGGATCTACTTCAATGTATAGTGGCGTGGTCAACTGAACTTCCAATTTGACATTTTTATCAATGAATTGTGGCTGGTAGTCCTGCACCGACATATTGATAAGCTCGTTGAGTTCTACAGTTTCTTTATTTAAGGCAATCTTGTTCTGGGTAATACGTGTGACATCTAAAAGATCATCGACCAAATTAGTTAGCTGATTGCCCTGACGTATGGCGATTTCCAATGCTTTATAATTCCACTGTCCTTCAGGAATAAGCTTGTCCATGAGGTCTAGGCTTATCATAATCGAGGCAAGCGGGTTTCTTAATTCGTGAGAAAGCATATTCAAAAAAGCATTTCTGTTTCTGTCTGCTTTGCGAAGTTCCTCCACTAATTTATCTGTCTCTTTTTCAAGTTTAACCCTCTCCGTGATGTCCTTATGTATCATAACGGCCCCGGTTATTTCTCCATTTTTGTTTTTTATAGGGGCACTGCTACTTGAGGAATATACTATTTCGCCAGAGTCCGATCGATTAATAGCCACAAAATCTTTGACAGTCTCTCCCTTATTTAATGTCCTGTAAAGCCCAGCATCCTCAAAAGTAATTATGTTGCCATCAAGATTTGTACTCCTTATTTTCTCGAATCTCTGCTTAAAACTATCATGTACTAATTCATCATAATCATAGCTTCTAAAAAAGCCTTTAACAGCGTCATTAAAAAAATCATTTCACCTTTCTTGTTATATACAGTTAAACCATCAGGCACCGCTTCTATTATCGCATTCAACTCGGCTGACTTTTGCTCAG
>CAYWSF010000272.1:0-2803 GCA_964460725.1 uncultured Desulfosporosinus sp. | reverse complement strand
AGTTTGGTTGGTATATTGCGAGCACAGGAGCTCACCTCAAGCTTTGATCGTCATCTCCCGGTCCTGCGCCAGGTAGAAGTAGTAGATCCACACTACGATGAGAGCATACATCATTGGCTGAATGACCCCCATGATTAAAATGAAATATATATATAGAGAAATCAATCCTCCAATAAGGTTCGCCGTCTGGCCCAGGATCATCGTCATGATGAATACGACCACGTAAACCACAGCGCTATGAATTCAAAAACGATGCTCACCCGCCTGCCCTCTGACAATACAGCACTCCTGCGCAAGCTTTGAAGCAGTCCGCGGGACTCCAAGATGAGCACCGGCAATATGAAAACATACCTGGCAAACAAGAAAACTGCGATCCCCCCTGTCAAAAGCAAAAACCAGAATCCTGGCAGGGGGACAATTTTGCTGCCAGCTACAGGAATACATTTGATGCCAATCACGATCACCGCAACGATCATCAGTTTCCACCATGATTTCCATCCCTTTAACACTGCCGTTTTATATCCGCATTCCTGCCCTGAATCATGCCAAGACAAGCCATATATAAGGGGCCCGATCCACAATGGACTCAAAAGCACGCCCGGAACATTGAAGGCCATTATAAGTTGCAGGGTTTCATTCCTGGAATTGCTGATCCCCAAGAGAATCAATCCAACAAGGATCCCAACCGGCAGAACGATTGCCGCAATCGAATTGAAATATTTACCATATGCTTCTAATGCTTTGGTTATAGCCATTTCTTCCCTCCACTCCTCTACCGTGCGGACTGAATTCCCGCCCACGTAAATACTGCCTTCGGGTGGTCCTCCCGGTGTAATGATTAAAGTTAAACGAATTGGCTGCGATAAGGTTCTGGCATTATTGCTGAATATTCTCTGAGCCATGACTGATATCCTTTATATAAATAAGTACGCACAAAGGGGAACGCCAGCGCCTCCCCCCATTGTCATTCCCTACAAAAATGTTCTAAACAAGCATGTTCCTGATGTAGGTAAGGAAGTCAAGAGGATGCTTAACATATGCACCTCCAAAGAGCTGGAAATGTTAATAAACTCATCAAAACTATCCTGCTTTATTTAAGAAGATAAAATCAGGCAGTTAATTTCACCTATTCAGCCGCTTTGAAATTATACAGCGGATGGATAGTTTTAAGGATATCCACCGTGTCCCCAATATTGGCAATGATTTCTTCCATAGGTTTATAGGCAAATGGAGATTCGTCGATGGTGCTTTTATTGATGGTTGAGGAATAAATGCCCTCCATAGACTTTTCAAACTGCGTGAGAGTAATGCTTTTCTTGGCGGTGCTCCGGCTCATCAAGCGTCCCGCTCCATGTGGAGCAGAAAAATTCCAGTCGGGATTGCCTTTGCCGATACAAATCAAGCTGCCATCCCGCATGTTGAGGGGGATCAGCACCTGCTCTCCTTCTTTGGCGGAAATGGCTCCTTTACGTAAGATCATGGAATCCAGGTCGATATAGTTATGAATAGTGGTAAACTGTTCCGTTACCTTCAGCTTCATTTTATTTGCAATTTCCCGCACAATAGCCTGCCGGTTAAGTGAGGCATAGCGCTGTACGATTGCCATGTCATGCAGATAATCTTCCAACAAGGAACCTTCGCAAAAAGCAAGGCTTTTGTCGATCATACGGACACCGAGCTTTTTAAGTTCAGATTGGATATCGGTCTCCCGTCCCTGATTCTTCAGGTCGCCAATGAGCTTGCCCACTTCCTTGGATTTGTCTGCAAGATCGCGTGCGGCAGCCTTTTGGTAGTATTCCGCCACCTGTTTGCCAAGATGGCGGCTGCCGGAATGCACAACCAGATAGAGCTTGCCGTTGTCATCACGGTTGACTTCAATGAAATGATTGCCTCCGCCCAGGGTGCCCAGGCTAAGCTCTGCACGCTGCAGGTTGACCTGTTTAGCGGCGCGCAGCTCAGATAGATCAATCTCATCCATCAATCTATGCGCTTTACTCCGAATGGCAAATCCGGCCGGAATGCTCTGGTGAATGACCTTATCCAGCTTTTGCAGCTCGATATGACGGTCATCAAGGATTACTGTTTCCATACCGCAGCCGATATCCACGCCTACCAGATTGGGAACCACCTTGTCGGTGATGGTCATGGTAGTTCCGATTGTGCAGCCTGCACCGGCATGAGCGTCCGGCATAATGCGGATTGTGCTGCTAAAGACAAATTCCTGATTCAGCAAATTGATGATCTGCGAAGCAGCTTCCTTTTCCAGGCTATCCGTAAATACTTTGGCAGTATTATATTTACCGTATAATTCAATGATTGTAATCAAACCTTTCAGCATATATACGCAAAAACGCCCGGCCTCTCAGTGCCGGGTGTTATAATCAGCAAAATAAGCTAAAAACCGATATGCCGAAACAAGCCCGGACTGATCGTGTCATATTCTTTTCCCGGAAGACTTTGCAGCATGGCGTCCACTGCTCCTTTATAGTGGAAAAATGTTATCAACTCATGAGCAGTTTGTCAATTACCTTTAGGGTTATGCAGCATGTTATGCTTATCTTAGGGATAAGAATTGATGCCTGGCTGTAATGCAAATGATGTGAATAAACCTGTTGTATCATAGGGGCGCCGCTTAAACTGTAAGGGAAAGAAATAAATGGAGGTAATTAGAATGAGAATCTGCCCCCAGTGCCAAACAGAAATGATGGAGGGATTTGGTATAAAAGTTGAATGTGCAGGATACGGTATTACAATTTCCAAAGGTACCGAAATCCTGGCTAAAAGGCTTGAAAAGCCCAAAGTT
>CAYWSF010000271.1:0-2811 GCA_964460725.1 uncultured Desulfosporosinus sp. | reverse complement strand
GCCTTAGATTCCAACGGTTGAACTAATTTGTTGTAAGAACCGTGAATAATTCAGGTTATATTATATTTTCTTTTATTTTATATATTCTCCATATGGTGTCATTATCCTTTTAACTTTTATAATTATTAGAATTTTTCCGTGAATTATTACAAATTTTTTTGTGCTAACTTAATTAAGTTCGTAATTAATTCATTATAATAATAGAATTTTCTTGTCAGCCCACTGATAAAGTGCTAAATTTATCTTGTAGATTTAGTGAAGCGATGACGCTTCTTGAAGATTTGACAATCTTTAAGCAGGGGTCTTTTTTTAAAGTCATGAAAGGGGTAAGTTAAACAGTGAAATTTTTTGGAGAAAACGTTTTTAACGACGCTGTAATAAGAGAACGTTTACCGAAAGCAACCTATCAATCCTTGCGTAAGACGATCGAAAAAGGACTGCCGCTTGATCCCAGTGTCGCAGAAATCGTCGCCAATGCGATGAAAGATTGGGCCATCGAAAAGGGAGCGACGCATTTTACCCACTGGTTTCAGCCACTCACCGGAATCACTGCGGAAAAGCACGATTCCTTTATCTCCCCAACGAAACATGGCTTGGTATATATGGACTTTTCCGGTAAAGAACTGATTCAGGGCGAATCCGATGCTTCTGCATTTCCCAGTGGGGGAATTCGCGCAACTTTTGAAGCCAGAGGCTATACTGCTTGGGACTGTACTTCTCCGGCATTTCTCAAAAAAGATGCCGATTTAATCACGTTATGTATCCCAACCGTTTTCTGCTCTTACACCGGGGAAGCCCTGGACGAAAAAACGCCGCTTCTTCGCTCTATGCAGACGCTCTCCCAACAAGCACTGCGCATCATCAGACTCTTCGGCAATACAACAACTACCCATGTCACCAGCACGGTCGGCGCTGAGCAAGAGTATTTTCTTATCGACAAGAAATTCTTCGATAAACGTTTAGACCTGATGCTCACCAATCGGACCTTGTTTGGCGCCTTAGCTCCGAAGGGACATGAACTGGACGACCATTATTACGGAAGCCTTAAAACCCGTGTAGCTTCCTTTATGCATGATCTGAACATTGAACTGTGGAAGCTGGGTGTTCTAGCCAAAACCCAGCATAATGAAGTTGCACCGGCGCAATTTGAGCTTGCTCCTATTTTTGGAACAACAAATGTTGCCACCGACCACAATCAACTGATCATGGACAGTATGAAAAAGGTAGCTCTCAAGCATGATATGGTTTGTTTGCTTCATGAAAAACCTTATGCGGGGATCAATGGCTCCGGTAAACATAACAACTGGTCCATGTTGACCGATGATGGTCTTAACCTCCTCGATCCTGGACAATCACCCCACGAAAACCTCCAATTCCTTACCATCATCTGTGCAGTAGTTAAAGCTGTGGACGATTACGCCGAGTTACTGCGGGTTTCTGCTGCTAACCCCGGCAATGATCACCGTCTCGGCTCCAACGAAGCGCCACCGGCCATTATCTCAATTTTCCTTGGCGATCAGCTCAATGATATTTTTGACCAAATACAAAACGGCGGACTTAACCGCTCGCTTCAAGGGGAAAAATTGACCAGCGGCGTGATTACTCTGCCCGCTTTTCATAAGGATTCCACCGATCGCAATCGCACCTCTCCCTTTGCTTTTACCGGAAACAAATTCGAATTTCGAATGGTTGCTTCCTCTCAATCAATTGCCGAACCGAATGTAGTGTTAAACCTAATTGTCGCAGAAGTTTTTTCTCAATTTGCCGATCGCCTGGAACAGGCAACAGATTTTAATCAAGCTCTGCAAGAACTCCTGCAGGAAACCATTACGAATCATAAACGAATCCTCTTTGACGGCAACGGGTATTCAGCTGAGTGGGTTAAAGAAGCAGCCGAACGCGGACTCTCTAACATCTCTTCCACCGTTGATGCAGCTCTTGTTCTCAAGCGCCGGTCCACAATTGCCTTATTTGAGAAACATCAAGTATTGAATCAATCTGAACTGGAATCTCGTTATGAAATCAAATTAGAGCAGTATTCCAAACAGATTAACATTGAGGCACGCACCATGATTGACATGGCTAAACATCAGATTATCCCGGCAGCCGTCAAATATTCCACTCAGCTTGCCAATTCCATCAATGCGGTAAAATCTGCTTCCACTACTGCAGACACATCGGTTCAAGAAGAGCTTCTTAATAATCTTTCGGCGACTTTGGTTTCATTCAACAAAAATTTAAATAAACTTGAAAAGAATGTTCAAGCCGCGAATTCGCTGGCCGGCGATGCCTATGAAAAAGGCGTTTGCTATCGGGATTTAGTATTAAAAACCATGGAGACCCTCCGGATTGACGGAGATAAACTGGAAACAATCATTGATGCCGACCTTTGGCCGCTTCCCACCTATGCCCAGATGCTATTTATGCTGTAATGATTAATGTTGTCATGATTAATAAAATTCCAAATTGAATTTCCAAATTTATAAATCGAACAAGGCCCGTTATTATATTTAGTAACGGGCCTGATCTTTGATGTGGTTTTTAGGTTTCTATTACGTATCTACTTTGTTTCTGTCGATTTTTTTGGGTGCGGAGTATTTCTATCAGGACTATCAGGACTATCGGGACGCTGAATTCCAAAGCGGGAAGCTGAATGATCTTTTCCTAAAAAGTAATTTGACCACGAAGAAGTTTGATAAAAATCCCAATTTACAGGTGATACTGAGGGAAACTCCAATGCACCCTCTTCCCCGTATTTTTTTAGTCTGGCATACGCTCTCACCCAAACACATTTTTTCTCATTTGGATAAA
>CAYWSF010000270.1:0-2818 GCA_964460725.1 uncultured Desulfosporosinus sp. | reverse complement strand
TTTAAGTGATGTTGAAAATAACAGACGAAAGCCCTTTGATAAAGACAAAATTGAATTGTTTGCTGAAAAATTTGGCCTGACCGAGGAAGAAAAGGCCACCATGTTTGATTTGGCAGCCAGGGATCGCAAAGAAGTACCGTCAGATATTGAGGATATTATGATGTATGGGGAAATTGGGGAGATGGCCCGCTTAGCACTGAGAAAATCCAATACCGGCGAAATCAGCGAAGAAGATTGGAAGCAATTTATCCGGAAAACGGAAAAGAAACAAGATTAAGCAGCTGGTTTGATTAGCAAAAGGATGAATAAAGAGTGCTGTTATTTTTCCTAATCGTAGTAGTATTACCTATATTGATTATACTAGAGGTTGCGAAGAAATCATGAGAGAGGGTGATGAGTATTGATTGAATTCCGGTGGCGTAAGGTAGATAAAAAGAATCACAATACACCGGTTATTAAAGATTCCGAAATAGATGAATTAGCGGAGATGTTGTTAAGCGACTATAAGCCGCAGCTTTTAAAGGAGCCGAGAAAGATCAAATATGAGCATTTCCTGGAATCTTACCTGGGGGCGAACCTCGAATATAAGCACATTTATTATAAGGAAGATGAAGAGCGCATCCTGGGGGTGACCGCTTTCAACCAGGAAAAGCTGCCGATCTTTGATCGGGAAAACCTGTGTCTTGACGAGATTATTCTCAATAAAAATTCGATTGTTTTGGACTTTTATGTGACCGAAGAAGGCCGGGAGGGGCTGGAGCTTTTTACCGGACTGCACGAGGGCGGACATCTGTGGATGCATGCGGGTGTTTTTGCTCAGAACGAAATGCAGTTGTCCCTCTTCAGAAACAATGAATTGCGGCCGGTTACCTGTTGCCGAAAAACGGATATTGAGGGCTTCGGCAAGAAACGCGGTTATCGAACCCCAGAAGAGTGGCGGGAGCATCAGGCCGATTATTTCGCCTCGGCGATTGCCATGCCGGGCGCAACCTTTATTCCGTTGGTGCAGGAAGCACTAAAATCACAGGGGATAACGGAGGGCCGGATTGTTGAGGATGGCGGTGCTAATGAAGGCTTTCTTGCCCAGAAAGTGCTGCCGCAGATGTTGGCAGCAACTTATGGTGTTTCCAGAACAGCCGCTTACGTTAAATTAAGAAAATTGGGATTAGTAGTGGACCGGGAAACCGTTGCCAAGGAGAAAAGGCAGCTGCGGATATTGGAATAAAAAGTTTACTAAACTGTTACGCAGTTTGGACAAATTAGAGTAAAAACACTAAAATCAAGCAAGGAAGGGGCGATTGGATGGTGGAACAGGTAAAGTGCCCGCGGTGTGGGCGCAGGCTATTTGATAAAGAAGAGGGCTCTAAAGGAGCGATATTTATAAAGTGTTCGCATTGTAGATTAATAACCAAGCTTAAGCTTGAATCAAGTTCAGGGAAAGGTACATGAACGCTATACCGAGCAAAGGAGTCAGTGGAATTACCGAATGGCCGGATAGCTACTTTTAATTAAGTAGTTATCCGGCCTATTTTTTTGCCTTTTTTAGGCCTGAAACAGGAAAAACCAATATTCAAGTACCGAGCAGCGGAGTCAGGTGAACTACCGAATGGCCGGACAGCAGCTATTTATTTAGCTGTTGTCCGGCTTTTTTGTCTATTTTTCACCTTCGGCTCCTCTCGCGGACCAAAAATCCAAGGAGGAAGAAAGATGAGTAGATTTATTAGAATTGGCCAAGAGTCAGTGCCGGTCAGTGAGGAAATTTACCGGGAGTATTACAAAATGCGCCGGCGGGAGAGGTACCTGGAAGGGGATATCAAGGTCGGCCGCATTGAGATTGACCCGGAAACGGCAGCGCCGCTATTTATTCCCAGCAAAGAGGACTCCATCGAACGATTGATGGAGCTGGGCGCCGATTTTACGGCGGAGCAGCCGGCGATTGAAGATATCCTTTGCGCTAAGGACAACCTGCAGGTATTACAGGTAGCCTTAAAAGAACTGAATCGTGAAGAACTGGAGCTGATTAAGAAGCTGTACTATAAGAATTTAACTGTTCGGGAGATCGCCCAACTGGAAAACATCTCGCATGTGGCCGTGGTTAAGCGCCATAAAAAAGTTTTGGACAAGCTAAGAAAATTTTTCAAATAAATTTAGTTGCCAAATGGTTACCAAACCGCCCTCCCCATTGGCAAGTAAGTGAGGGGATAAAAGGAGGTGAAGAAGATGGCGGTCACAGCTAGTGCCAAGGACACCGTATTTGTGGTCTCTTATCAAACGGGTACAACCACAGAGGGTGCTCCGATACTCAGTCAGCGCAGTTTTCCAAATGTGAAATCTGACGCTCTGGACCAAGACATCTATGATGTCGCCGTTGCCCTTTATGGGCTTCTGGACTACCCGCTAATCAACGTTCGTCGTGATAACCGTTTTGACCTGGCGGAGTAAGCGGGCGGAGGTAGTTGAAAAATGTGAGGAAGAAATAACGGTCAATCGATGTTTATGGATTGAGCGGATGGAAAGGAGGGAAAAGCATGGCTGTTACTACTAAGAAAGTCTTACGCATAACCTTCAATAATGCCCTGGGAAGTGCGATAAGCTACACACTGCCGGAACCCAAAGATGAGTTGACGGCAGCACAGATTGAAGCCGTTATGGATACGGTTATTACTAAGAATATTTTCTTGACCGCCGGCGGCGAGCTTGTGTCTAAACGGGATATTAAGATTATTGATACGACTACCAATGACCTTTATGATCCGGCTTAACAGGGGTCAGGGGTCAGTGGTCAGTGGTCAAAGACCAGTGGTCGGAAGGTTGGGGA
>CAYWSF010000269.1:0-2846 GCA_964460725.1 uncultured Desulfosporosinus sp. | reverse complement strand
TAACGGCCTGGATTTCGTGGCGGGGGGAAAGTTCTTCCTCGATTTTTTGTAAATCACCTGCGTTTTCCAGGTAAGATAGAAAGTCCCTTAGGTTTTTAAACATCTTTTACCTCCTTGCCCTTCTAATTTTTCCGGCGGTTAAGCCGTTTAAATAGGAACGTTTTCTTATGCAAAACTTTTGTCAATGCCTGCTCTGCCTATCTCTATGTTTTCGCTATGCTATCTCTACTATAATATATCCTGGCATCCAATATTTAGTATCAATGTCTCGGTAACGATATAAGAAATCTATGTTTACTATATATAGTGTCTTACGTAATTGTTTTTTAACTATATATTATTTCCCATATCGCTTATATACCGCTATCCGGTACGCTCCTGGTTCTTTGTTACCTTTTGATTGTGAACTTCCTCGTATTTTCTAGGTTTCTACAGTGACCTTTAATGTGTCTCCATCCTTTAATCCCAGTGTTTCTTTCATATGAACAGGAAAGATCATTTCGAATTTCTCCAGGGGGTATTCATTTACTTCAGGAAAAACGACAGCCCCGGATATCCCTTCTACGGTAACCTTAAAACACTTGGCGCTGCAAAAGCCTGCTTGACTTGGGGGAATGATTATACCGGGTTTATCCTTTAACTGCGCAATCCTCTGTAAAATTTCTGCATCTTCAAGCTTAATATTCAGGGTGCCGGGGTAGGGATCGACGCCAAGGCGCTTTTTAAATTCCTCACGTACCCACGGTATGGCGGTAAAATCTGCACCTTGCCCAAGGCCTTGAACGAGTTTTCCCTCAATGAATAATACCTGCCGGTCCTCTGCCACCATCTTCACTCCCTTCTGATAGTTTGTTTGCCGTTTAGCCGGTTACATGTCGGAACATTGATCTACAAATCCAAAAGGGCGGGCAGTTCGCATGCGTTCGGGATTATATAATCAGGTCCTTCCCTGAACAGTATGTCATAGTTCCCGGCACCGCTCAGCACTGCTACACTTCGGATACCGGCAGCTTTACTCGCCCGGATATCCACTATACTGTCTCCCACATATACCGACTTTTCAGGAGGTGCGTCCAACCTTCTAAGACACTCTAGGATGCTCATGGGAGATGGCTTGGGTTTCGGAACTTCCTCCCGGCTTACAATGGCACTAATAAGATCGTAAACCTTTCGACGGGTTAATAACTCGATAATTAATTCCTTAGACTGGCCCGAGGTGGCTATCCCCAAGGTCATGGACTTGTCTTTAAGGTGTCTTAATAAATCCGGTACACCTTCAAATAAGTCTACTTCTTCACGGTATACTTTGGGCCATAGGCCAATAATTATTTCCCGACATTGCAACATAATATCTTTCTTATTCTCAATTCCCTTTGGCAGTAATGAATCCCAATCTGGAGTACCGCGGCCAAATTGGCTAAAAACAATTTCCCGACCTACCATCGGCAGATCCAACTGGGAAAATGCCATAGCCAGTACTTTATAGTACATTTCCAGCGAATCGATCAGTGTCCCGTCAAGATCAAAAATAACTGTTTCAATCTTCATCGACCAACCTCCGTATAAGCTCTTCCACGAGAATAGTACTAGTTTGCAGCACTTTTTCAATTTCCTCGGCAGATGCGGTATAGCTTCCTTCCTTGCCCAGGTGAACCCCTGCTGCAACAACCACCGGCTGCTGCATGGCCCGGGCTATCCGTTCAGCTATGGGTTTGGCCAGCGCTTCATCTTTATGGCCCATCAGAACGTAAACTGAGGTAGTAGTACTCACCTGGGAAGGATCTTTAAGACTCGGCCTGGGTACCGCAACAGCTACAGCCCCAATATGTGGTATTTCTCCGCCGCCGATGGTGATGTTGATTCCTTCTCCATGTGTTGCGACTGCCGCAGCCCATAACCGGTATCTGCCTTCACCTGCACATACTGTAATTGCATGACCGGTTTTCTTAGTTTCCTTATGATTATTATTACAACCATTCATATTACTCAAACAGATCACTCCCTGACCATCTGGGCGCCAGTTCTTTAGGCAGTCCTACCAGGTCAAGTACTCGGTTTACAGTCTGCAGGATAATATCGTCCAGTGTTTTAGGCCGATTATAGAAGGCCGGTACCGGTGGTACCAGAATAGCTCCCATGCTGGTAGCCTGTACCATAGTGTTAAGGTGCCCCAGATGAACCGGAGTTTCTCGGACCACCATAATAAGTGGTTTGCGTTCCTTGAGTGTCACATCCGCTGCTCGTACTAAGAGATTGGAATTAAACGAATACGCTATGGCAGAAAGTGATTTTATACTGCACGGAATGACCACCATGGCATCGCGCCGGAATGAACCACTGGATAATGTAGCTCCCAGATCTTTGAGATCATGCGTTTGATCCGCCAGGGCCTTAACTTCATCTAATTCCCAGTCTGTCTCCATGCCGATGGTTTTCTCAGCCCATTCGGACATAACAAGATGTGTTTCTACTCGTGGGTCGTTTTTTAATACTTCCATTAATCGAATGCCATAGATCTGACCCGTAGCACCGCTCATGCCTACAATCAGTCGGAAAGGCTCCGGATTAGACGTCTTCAATCCCTCATCCCTCTTTTCCTCTTATCCTCTCATTCTAAACTTAGCTTATAACTACATCGGTTATTCTTCTCCCTAAAAAATTTGAAAAAATAGGACAGCCCCTGAGCTGTCCTTATTTTTTTATACTTTCTAAATAACCGTGGCGGAAGTTGCCGGTAAGTTTTTAAACTCTAGAGCTTCCCTTCGGCTTTTAGCTTATCGTCAATCATTACGCGCATCTTCTTCTTATCCGGTTTGCCTACGTTAGTTAACGGCAGGGCGTCAATG
>CAYWSF010000268.1:1920-2862 GCA_964460725.1 uncultured Desulfosporosinus sp. | reverse complement strand
CAATACCTGGGAACACGCTATGCATACGGCGGAACCACCCCTTCCGGGTTCGATTGCTCCGGATTTACACAATATGTTTTTCGCCAATTAAATATTTCGATTAACAGAACGGCCGCTGCTCAATACAGTAATGGGGTCGCAGTGGCTAAGGCTAATCTTGTCCCCGGTGATCTGGTATTCTTCAATACAAGCGGTGGTGGAATCAGCCATGTGGGAATCTATACCGGTAATGGGCAGATAATCCATTCCAGTTCGTCAAGAACCGGAGGAGTCATTTATTCTGCTTTGAATAATAATTATTATGCTTCAAGATATATAGGAGCGAGACGGGTTATAAACTAAGATCATCTCTACATAAGAGCCGTAAAGCCCCTTGCTTTAGCTATAATCACCAAAGAATCACCTGCCTTTAGGCATGGGGAGTGTCAAATAAGAACATTCTAATTATAATAAATTTATTTCCTAATTTTTAAAGGGCCTGAAAAAGGCCCTTTTTACTTTATACCGTATTCTATCCGTATTCACGTATTCACGTATTCACGCTATTTTTACTTTTTATATGATTTTGTCGAAAGTGCGATTCTTCATACAAGCAAGAACCTCTTCGGTATCACACACAAAAAGTGCCCCCTGCTTCTTAAAGCCCTCCAGAAAATTGGCCGCCTTTCCACCGGCAAAATCTCGCTTTTCAGCTTGTCCTCCAAAAATTATTCCTTGTATTCCCAGTGCTAAAGCGTCCGACACGGCTTCCAAGTTACGCAAATTCCCTTCGCCGAAAGAAATCGGCGGCAAGACAATCCACCTGGACTCCCTTATAAGCTTTAAATGTTCTTCGTACAGCGCATCGCTGATGCTTGAAAAAGGCGGGTTCTCTATCACCGGTATATCAAAGAAACGGGCAAAATGATATTCCTACTAAGTGATGGAGACCCAATATTGCAA
>CAYWSF010000268.1:0-1910 GCA_964460725.1 uncultured Desulfosporosinus sp. | reverse complement strand
TTCCCGGCTAACAGGCCCCAGTGATAAGGAATATCCCTTTTCCCAGAGGGCTTCTATGACAGGTAAGGCCTCTTCGCCCCCGCCAATTACGTGCACTCTTTTTTCTCTATCGCGCCTCTTTTTTTGCATTGTACTTATACTTTCTTTACCAATACTGACTTGCAGGCGCCCATGAAGGGGATGACGAAAAATTGATGCCTGCACGCCATAAGAAGCTAAAATATTCTCTTCCGTGAGGACTTCTTCAGCACTGCCGATCGCTAATAACTTCCCTCCGGCTAAAAGGATAAACTGCTTGAAAAACAATGTGGCCAAGTTTAAATCATGAATGGCAGCTATTACGGTTACTCTTTTCTCCTGGTTTAACCTTAATACTATATCCAGTAGTTCCCACTGGTAACTGATATCCAAATTGGCCGTAGGTTCATCCAGCAAAAGGAGCTCCGGTTCTTGGCAGAGTGCCCTGGCAAAGACCATCCGCTGCCTTTCTCCGCCGCTTAAAGTTGTGGCTGAACGATGCCGCAGCGGTAAAATGCCGGTTATTTCCATGGCAGAATGTACAATTGACTCATGATCTGTTTTATTCCTGCGGAAATTTTTATAATACGGAAAGCGGCCCATCTTAATAACTTCTTCTACGGTAAAATCAAAATCCACACCGGTATCCTGTGGTACTACTGCTAACCGGCGTGCCATTTCTCCGGCACTCAGGCTGCCGGCTTCCTGGCCGTTAAAAAAGACACTTCCACTGGTCGGTTCCAAAGCTCTGCTAATACAGCGCATCAGGGTAGATTTTCCGGCGCCGTTAGGCCCCAAAAGAGCCACCATCTCCCCCCTTTGTAAATTAAAACTTATGCTATCTAAGATAGAGGCAGAATCATATGCAATGCTCACTTCATGCACTTTCAAATTTAAACTCATAAATGCCTCCTAACTGACGGTATTAAAATAACGCAGTTTTTTTCTTTTCTTCAAAAGATAAATGAAAATTGGAGCACCGACTAAAGCCGTAATAATCCCCACCGGCAGTTCGGCAGGAGCTATAATATTGCGTGCTAACGTATCGGCCGCGATCATCAGATTTGCCCCCAACAAAGCCGATGCCGGCAGCAAAATGCGGTGGTCGGGACCTACTGCCAAGCGGATAAAGTGCGGCACTACCAAACCGACGAAGCCAATAATTCCGGTCGTCGACACTGCAGCGGCCACAAGCAGGGAAGCAGCCGCCAATAAAACTTTTTTCACCCTTTCAGTGTTGACACCTAAATGTCTTGCTGTTTCTTCGCCTAACAACATCACGTTCAGTTCTTTGGCATAAAAATGAATGCAGCAAAACCCAACCAGAACATAAGGCAACATTGCTGCAACCCTGCTCCAACTGGCTCCGCTGATCCCTCCCATCATCCAAAAAACGATCTGGTCTAATTTTTCTCCGGCAAAATATGTTAGCAAGGATACTACAGCAGAAAGAAAAGCACTGACCGCAATCCCTGCTAACAGAAGGGTCATTACCGGCACTACCTTCCCGACGCGGGACATATAGTACACCAAAACAATCGTAGATACCCCGCCGATAAAAGCAAAAAGCGGAACCACTGCAAAATTGGCAAAATACAAAGTGCTTCCGGTAAGCATCGCCACCACCGCCCCTAACGCCGCACCGGATGAAACTCCAAGAACGTAAGGATCCGCCATGGGATTCCGAAAAAGCCCCTGAAAGACAGCCCCGGCTACAGATAAAGAAGCTCCGACAATTGCCGCCTGTATAACCCTGGGCAAGCGCAGCTGCCAAATAATCCCACGCTGCACCTCCGTAAAATCCACCTCTCTGAATAAACCGTCCAGACCTGTGAAGGGTGAGAGCAGTATGGCCAAAGCTGTTTTAAATGGTATTGAAGCAGCTCCTAATA
>CAYWSF010000267.1:0-2869 GCA_964460725.1 uncultured Desulfosporosinus sp. | reverse complement strand
TTTATTGGATATTCACGACAAAATGCAAAACGGATTGCAGCTGCTTTGCAAAAAACCGGGTACGTCAAAATATCGAAGGATAAAAATGACGCTAGGGCGTTACGAATTGAGCTTACTTCAAAATGTATAAAATACTTTGAAAAGCGGGACAAACGTGAAATAGAATTTCTTGAAAAAATCTTTACCGGATTTGATGCCGAATTAACACACAACGTTTACAAAGGATTAATTAGATTGGAAAAAAATATCAAGGCGATGAATCTACAACAAAAAAGCAAAAGGTAAAAAAAAGAAAGGGGATGAGTTAATGGAGTACTCAGTAAAGGTGTGAAAAAATACTCTTAAAGAGCGGTGTAATTACAAATATCTGCATGGACGGAGTAGTAGAGGCACCAAAATGATATCTGCTATTTGACGCAGTTAAATTTTACTGTACAGGGGGGTATTTCCATGGTAAAGATTAATCCCAGATCAGTTTTACCAATTCTAATATTGAGTGCTTTGATTATTTGCATGGCTGGTTGTGAAAATAATTCGACGTTTTCTGGAAGCAAAACCAGCAATGATAATCAGTTTTTGGTAGATTCTGATATTATGAATTCTACAGTAAGTGGCAACATGCCCTTATCAGAGGGAGAAACTGTTGAAACTACTTTCGATATCAAAAAAGGCGATGTGGATATTATTGTGGTAAACGAAAATGGGACAATCGCATATCAAGGCAATGACGTGGAAACCTGTAATTTCATGATTAGAATTAAAGAAGCTGGAATTTATACCTTTTATATCACGGGTTTTAAAGCAGAAGGAAGCGTTTATTTTAAAAAGTCATTAATAGATAATGCAGCGTTATCAACAGTTAATAGAGTGATTAGATCATCTTATCAGCCATTATACTCAATTACTCCATTACTCCATGTAAGCATTTAACAGTACAACAAGTGTTGACTTCACGGTTTTTGGCAGGAGAATGAATAGGTTCTATATACCAAATAGAATCAAGGGTTCAGTCTTTGGAACACTGACGTAACTACATCACTTTCTGTAAGCCGCACTAGCGGCGAGATGGAGGTTTTCATGAGAAAGCGAGCGATCAGGAAAATGATTATAGTGATTGGAGTGTTGTTCTGCCTTTTGGGAGGCATTGCCGTGTTTTTTACCATCCCATGTTCAAAAACACACACTGAATTTATTACACTCAGAGATCGTATTTTGATAGACACGACGAAGGATTGGAGGTATTTACTGAGGAAGATGTTTCATATCTTCCCTCCCCAGTTAAAAAATATTTTTATTATTGCGGTTACATAGGTGCACTCAAGATGCATTCTATGAAAGCAGTGTATAAAGATGTTAAGTTCTTGTTCGGGAAAGGGAACCCCCCGATTAATATTGATTATATACAATATAATATAGCAAGTGAACCGGCCCGAATTGCTTATATCGATAGCTCTAAGTATGGGATACCCTTTGAAGGCTTAGACTCATATACTGCCGGTAAAGGTTCAATGAAAGGCGTTTTAGCAAAGCTTTTCACCTTATTTAATCAGACCGGAGAAACTATGGATAAAGCAAGTCTGGTCACTTTTTTATCTGAATGTCTGATTATCCCAAATGCAGCTATACAGGACTATATAACTTGGGAAGAAATCGTTAATATTTAACCTTTTGACACTCCAATCAATGTTATAAGGATGATTTTTCTTAAGGCTTTCTTCGGCGGAGGCCTGTTCAATATTTCAATTTTTGATGAGTTGCCTTTTTACAATAAGCCGCAGGCTTCAATGGGGCCGATTTACTATGGCAGCGGGTATATGCGAATTCCCTTAAGCGGTTTGACCACACTTTTTATGGGAAAAGGTGAGTTAAAGGGTCATTCCGGTTCGACAGGGTCATTTGCTTTTTATTATCCCCTTAAAGATTTATTTATTATAGGAGATCTTAATCAAATGATGAATGCCGCTCTTCCTATCAGGCTGTCCATGCAAATTGCTATGATGGTAAAATAAATAGGCAAATATGAATGATTGCTGTAACTGCCGATATCATATCGAAGGCTCGTGCGAGTGGTCACCTGAAAAGGGCTTTGAGGGGAGACGTTGAAAATGCGTATATTAATATATGGTGCGGGCGTTATCGGCAGTATTTTTGCGGGCAAGCTTGCTGCGTCAGGGGAGGACGTAACAGTTCTGGCGCGCGGTAAACGCCCTGAGGAACTGCGACAGAATGGGATTGTGCTTTTCATGCCTAGTGCAAATAAAAATGAGATAAATTAGACATATTATATGCATTAGTGGGAACATAAATAGGGAAAGATAACAAAGTAAAAAAATTTATTTGAAAGGAAAGATATTTAATGGACGATAAAATGATTGAGCAAGCAGAAATGGCAAGTGATATAGAAATGGCTATAGATTTGGTTGATTTAAAATGTTCTTTCAATCAAATGGAATCCAACCTCAATCAAATTAAGCAAGCTGCAATTCAATCCCATGGAATGCTTGAAAAATTGAATAAAACTAAATTAAATAAACTTATTGATCAAACACAGCAGCAATTAATTGATATGTCGCAAATGCAGGATACAATGATTCCCTTAGGTATGCAGACGAATGCTCAAATAAGCCAAGCGGCCGAGGAAATACGCGAATATGAATTAAAAAAATATGGCTATGGAAATTTCTAATGTTACGACCCCCTTCAAAAGGGGGTCGCACTTTTTGAATTGCGGGGTTGTCAAGTACCGGAGCACTCCGTGTTTGGCTTTCTCGGTCAAAACTGCACCGGCAAAACTATCACTCTTCCAAGAGCAAATAGAGCCAGTATCGAATATTATCTTCTTTAAATGAGTTATCCTCATATGTCCCTG
>CAYWSF010000266.1:0-2880 GCA_964460725.1 uncultured Desulfosporosinus sp. | reverse complement strand
CAAGAACTATTTTGAGCAAATGAAAGGTCGCGGCACTCGTACGCTCAACAAAGATGATTTGCAGAAAGTGACCCCTTCGATTATACAACACCTTTCTTTATGGTTGAATTGTATTCATTGTCATATATAATTAATATGTAATATATTTATATAACTTGCCGGCTATGCAAGTTGATTAATTTAGAGGGGGAAGTTTTATGGCGGATTATCGAAAAATGTGGTCTGATTTGGGAATGGATGTAGAAAAACACGATCTGCTCTGTCAAGCGTTACCGGAAGCTTTTGGGGCAATCTATTTGTCCCAGGAAAATCGTCCGGAGGGAATGGACTTTTATGACTTTGTGGTTTCAGAAATACATGGAGTACGACCGGCGGAACTAATCGAACATCAGAAGAAAGGCGGAAAAGTTTTTGGTACATTCTGTGTTTATGTGCCCGATGAAATTATATTTGCCGCCGACGGCATTGCCACTGGCTTGTGTGGAGGCTCCGAGTTCTGGGTTAGCGGCGGCGAAAAGGTTTTGCCGACAAATACATGCCCCTTGATCAAGGCCTCTGTGGGGGCGAGGTTGGATGGCACTTGCCCCTTTTTCAAAATCGCCGATATGTATATCGGAGAAACAACCTGTGACGGCAAGAAAAAGGCCTGGGAAATTCTCAACCAGGAAGTTCCGGTTTACGTGATGAATCTGCCTCAAATGAAACGGGAAAAGGATATTCTCGCCTGGGAAGATGAAATCAGAGCACTGCTTACCACAGCAGAAAAATTCACCGGCAATAAAGTTAACCCGGAAGTTTTAGCGGAAAAGATTCGTATCCTTAACGAAAAACGTAAAGCCCTGGCCCGTCTTTACAACACGCGAAAAAGTGCACCTGTGCCCATCAGCGGAAAAGATGCCCTGTTAGTAACCCAAATTGCCTTTTACGATGATCCTGTTCGCTTTACGGCCCAAACAAACAGGCTTTGTGATGAGTTGGAGCAACGGATAGCGGCAGGAGTTGGAGTATTTCCCGTCAATACACCACGAATTCTGATTACAGGAACACCCCTGGCTATACCAAACTGGAAGCTGCACCACATTATTGAAACCAGCGGCGGTGTTGCAGTAGTGGAAGAGCTCTGTACAGGTACTCGCTATTTTGAAAACCTGGTGGATGAAAGCGGTCAGACAATTGATGAGCAAATCAAAGCATTGGCGAAGCGCTATATGGAAACCAACTGTGCCTGTTTTACCCCTAATACCGGGCGTATTGATGATATCCTGCGTCTGGCGAAAGAATATAATGTTGATGGTGTGATTGACTGTAGCCTGCAGTTCTGCGGCCTCTATTCGACAGAAGGATATCTTGTCCAACAGGCAATTAAAAAAGCAGGCATCCCCTATTTGCATCTTGAAACTAATTACAGTGAGCAGGACATAGAACAGATGCGCACTAGGGTACAGGCTTTCCTGGAAATCTTAATGTAAGGGGTAAATTGTGATGGCGGAAATCTATGATTACTATGTGCTTTTTCCAAATCACCAGGAGGGTCTCCGGCTGCACCGGAAACTTAAAGAAGCGCAGGTTAAATGCGATATTTCCCCAACACCGCGCGAAGCCAGCAATTTTTGCGGCATCTCCTTAAGGGTGAGTGAAGAAAATGTGACTAGGGTAAAGGAGATAATCGCGGAGAGTGACATCATCACCAAAGGTATCGTCAGAATACAGCGCAAGCCATCGGTTTGGAACAAGACTTGCTGAGCTTTGGTTTTGCATTATCTTTTTAAACTTTTCTAACCTATTCATTGTGAGTATAATATTTTCATTATTTCTTTTCTATATGACGGTGTATTTGACGCTTACAATCATTACACGAAGAACCCTGGCTACTCTTATGAGCAACCAGGGTTTTCTTAGGTCTTTGACATGTTTCGATAAGTACCTGACCCCTTACCGAGCGGTAACTGCGAGGCGAGCATTGACCTCAAGAAAGACGCTGGGGCAAGAAAGGTGAGGTTTACATAGATTAAACTCACGTGGCAGCGGTCTTTCGAATAGGAGGCGGTGGAGATTCGATCCGGCCCCAGGTAATGTAGTAAAAGAATTGGCAATCCTAAAATATGCCGTAGTCCCCGATGTTTTCTTGCCTTATCATCATCGCTTTTTACTTCCTTTTATTTTCTTGAACGCCTGCTTCATTTCTGCCTTGCTTCCAAACATACGCCTGATTTTTTCATTCTCACGCTGGCGAGCGTTCAGCCCGTCATAGGACATCTCGCGTTGCAGCTTCTGATAGCTCTCAAAACGTTTTTCTGATAGTATTCCGTTTTTGATCGCCTGTCTTACAACGCAACCGGGTTCATTGCTATGGGTACAGTTCTTATATTTGCATCCCAAGGCGAGTTCATCTATGTCCTCGAAGGTTTTCGAAAGGTCGCCTGTGAGAATCTGCAGCTCGCGCATACCGGGGGTGTCAATCGCGATGCCGCCATTAGGAAGCAGGAGCAATTGACGATGGGTGGTAGTATGTCTGCCCTTGTCGTCATCCTTGCGGATTTGCTTTGTAGCAAGAATATCCTGACCCATCAGCCGATTAATAAGCGTTGATTTGCCAACACCTGACGAGCCAATAAAAGCAATGGTTTTGCCAGGCTGGATATACGTCAGGATCACGTCCAGACCATCGGAGTTTTCGGCGGAACAGACCACTACATCCACGCCCATAGACACAGATTTTACTTCGTCCAGTTTTAGCCTTACATCTTCACACAAATCAGATTTCGTCAAAACAATTACAGGGGTCGCCATGCTGTCCCATGCAATTGTCAGATATCGTTCCAATCGCCGGAGATTGAAGTCGGCATTGAGCGACATACAAATAAAGACGGTATCGATATT
>CAYWSF010000265.1:0-2897 GCA_964460725.1 uncultured Desulfosporosinus sp. | reverse complement strand
CCTCCGCTTCGGCCTCCGACTTCTAAATTCCAACCTCTGACCTCTATTTTGGCCTACGACCTTTGACCACTGCCCCAGACTCGAACCTCCAGCTTCGACTCTAGCCTCCGCTATTCTAAATCCCGATACACTTCAAAGGGGCTTTCTCCCGTATAATTAACGTGAATCAGCGTCAAACCACGCGCAGGGGCAATCATTGCCGCCTGCTTACGTTCCTGGCTGGCAATAATCCCTGGGATCTCTCGGGGGGAAATCCGACTTAAACCTACATCCATTAGGGTTCCGACCATGATTCGCACCATGTGATACAGAAAACCGTCACCCACGCAAGATACTTTAATTAACCCATCCTCTTCCCGGACCAGGCAGTGATAGAGCGTCCGTTCAAAGAACTTACTATCCCCACCGGCTGCGGCGAAAGTCTTAAAATTATGCCGGCCCTCGAATAGATTGGCCGCCGTCTGCATTTGGGCAGCATTTAAGGGGATAGGCACATGCCAGGCATAAAGCCGCTTAAATACATCCGGGATAGCATGGTTATCAATCAAATAATCGTAGCGTTTCCATTTTGCTGACCGGCGGGCATTAAATTCATCCGGGACACATTCTGCCTGCAGAATTCGAATATCCCTGGGCAATACGCTGTTTAAGGCCTTGGGGATTTTTTCTTCCGGAATTCTTGCTGCCGTCCTAAAATTTACAACCTGACCGGTGGCATGCACACCGGCATCCGTCCGGCCTGCTGCAGCCAGAGTAATCTCTTCCTCAACTAATTTTTCCCACGCAGTCTCCAAAGCACCTTGAATGGTCGGGCCATGAGCCTCAGGCTGTCGCTGGAACCCATGGTAGTTTGTTCCGTCATATGCTAATTTCAGCCGAATATTACGCATTGGAGAGCCTCCCCTAATCAGCAAAGGCCTGGGCATGCTCAAATAAAGTCTTAAGCAACCCGGCCTTTAACAACTCGCCTTACACGAGTTCAATGATTACCATTGTCGCAGCATCTCCCCGACGTAAGCCGAGTTTCATAATTCGCGTATAGCCTCCCTGACGATCAGCATATTGCGGCGCAATAGTGTTAAACAATTTTGTTACGACATCTTCATCCATGAGATAAGAAAGCGCTAAACGACGTGAAGCTAAATCGCCTTGTTTGGCAAGTGTTATCATCTTCTCAGCAATGGCATTCAACTCTTTCGCACGTGCCTCAGTCGTTTGAATACGCCCATGTCTGAACAGGGAGGTAACAATGTTGCGTAACATTGCTCCGCGATGACCCGTGTTTCTTCCTAACTTGCGGTAAGCCACTTACATTTCCCTCCTTTTCGCACGATTTATTCTTCGGATGAACGTAAAGCAAGACCTAAGTTTTTAAGCTTTAATTCCACTTCTTCCAAAGACTTGCGACCAAGGTTACGTACTTTCATCATGTCTTCTATGGTTTTTTGGGTCAACTCTTCTACCGAGTTGATCCCGGCCCTTTTCAGGCAGTTATAAGAACGTACGGACAGATCCAGTTCTTCAACCGCCATATCAAGGATTTTATCCTTCGTTTCTTCTTCTTTTTCTTCCATAATTTCAACTTTTGTTGGTTTATCTGTTAGCCCCACGAAAAGATACAAATGATCACTTAAAATTTTGGCTGCTGAACTGGTAGCCTCATCCGGTGTGATACTGCCATTAGACCATGTTTCAAGGGTTAACTTGTCATAGTCTGTGATTTGACCGACACGGGTATCCTCCACCATATAGTTTACCTTGATAATCGGAGCAAAGATGGAATCTATGGGAATAATTCCAATCACATCTTCAGGCTTTTTATTTTTGTCGGCAGGAACATAACCCCGACCACGCTCTACAGTCATTTCCATGAATAAGCGGCCATCGTGATCCAATGTGGCAATCTTCAAGTCGGGATTCAGAACCTCAATGTCCGGATCAGTGATAATATCTCCTGCTGTGACCACCCCACTGCCTTGACACTCCAGTCGAATAATCCGTGGTTCATCCGTATGCCCTTTTAGAGCAAGGGACTTTATATTCAAAATAATGTCAGTTACGTCTTCCAAAACACCCGGTATCGTGGAAAACTCGTGCAGTACCCCTTCAATTTTGACAGATGTCACAGCCGTTCCGGGAAGAGAGGATAGCAAGATGCGCCTTAGGGAATTCCCTAAAGTAATCCCATAACCCCTTTCCAGAGGTTCAACAACAAATTTTGCATAGGTGCCGTCCTCAGAACGCTCAACACACTCGATCCTGGGCTTCTCGATTTCTAACATCGGAATACACCTTCTTTCTCGAGAACTTAACAAACAAACCATCCACACAAGATTGGCAGAACGTCAACATTAACGGGAGTACCTTTCAACAATAAAGCGTTCTTGGATGGGTATTTGAATATCTTCACGAGTAGGTAGTACTACAACTGTTCCGGCAGCAGCAGCAGCATCTAGGCTTAACCAATCGGGAACTGTTCGGGAACCCAAACTTTCCAGGATTTGTTTGATACGCGGAGAGCTTCTGCTGTCTTCTTTAAGGGCGATGATTTCTCCCTCCCGTACAGAATAGGAAGGGATATCAACCTTTTTACCATTAACGGTAAAGTGACCGTGCTTCACCAGTTGACGTGCTTCCGGACGAGATGAGGCAAAACCGAACTGAAAAACGACGTTATCAAGCCGGCGTTCTAACAAAATGAGCAGGTTTTCCCCGGTCATACCCTGTTTGCGGGCAGCCTGATCGAAATAGCGGCGGAATTGTTTTTCCATCACCCCGTACATGCGACGTGCTTTTTGTTTTTCCCGCAACTGAAGACCATATTCAGTAGGCTTCCGCGGACGAGATTTACCGTGTTGACCCGGAACTTGCGGACGGCGATCAACGGCGCACTTTCC
>CAYWSF010000264.1:0-2910 GCA_964460725.1 uncultured Desulfosporosinus sp. | reverse complement strand
GCAGGCAATGAGGGCGGCTCTGTGAGAACCACAGTTGGGGTGAAACTCCCGTGGAGCTGGTTAAGGACTTTAGTCCTTTGCTGCCAGCCGCTTGATGACTTCCCAAATGTCTGCTTTAGCTGACAGTGTGCAGGGGGTGTCGAGGACAAATGCTGTGCAAAAATCCACGGAAGCCGAATGAAGTGTTTTCTTCTACCAATCCAATATAAAAAGATTCATCTTCGGCTTCCCTACATACCCGTATGGTGTGAAATACAAGGGAGGTCTTACTTATATGTACAATTCGATATTACGGGGTGAATTATATTATGCCGATTTGGACCCAGTAATCGGCAGTGAACAGAGCGGAGTCCGCCCTGTTCTAATAATCCAGAATAATGTTGGCAACTGCCACAGCCCTACAGTTATAGTAGCCGCAATTACCAGTAGGGCAACGAAAGCAACCTTGCCTACTCATTGCCATTTGAATCCTAATATCGGTCTCGAACAAGATTCCATCGCCTTATTAGAGCAGATACGTACAATTGATAAACAGCGGCTTAAGGATTACATTGGTGTTCTTGATCACAGCGACATAATGGCAATTGATAAGGCACTGGCATTTAGTATTGGGCTGAATGAGAGGATATTATGAGACACCCGTTAATTCCTTCAAATTCAAGCAGCTTTTATAATGTTATCGAAAAGCAACTTATCAATCAAACCACTGTACAGACAATTTATAAAATCAAAGAAGGTGGGTTTATAAGAGTAACAAGCTGCTTCGATGAAGAAAAAACTTTTAAGGATGCGATATTTCCTGCCGCTTTAGAATCTGCACAACAAGAATTACACGCGTGATTGTAGCCTTGCAGTTTGCTTTCGTTGTACTTATAATAGAAAGCGGACAGGAGTAAATGCTGTAATCATGCGTTTTACTTTACAAGGAG
This sequence comes from uncultured Desulfosporosinus sp., assembly GCA_964460725.1. GTDB lineage: Bacteria > Bacillota > Desulfitobacteriia > Desulfitobacteriales > Desulfitobacteriaceae > Desulfosporosinus. The sequence goes on along the minus strand of CAYWSF010000264.1, from coordinate 1,981 downwards.
GATATAGTGATAAAGCAAAACTGCTATGATGTAGGTATCTATGTACGCCTTTCGCGTGACGATAACAATGGAAATCTGGAAAGTATGAGTATAAGCAATCAAAAACAAATACTTTCCGACTATATTAAAGAGAAAGGATGGAATTTGGCTAACATATATGTTGATGACGGCTATTCAGGAACCAACTTTGACAGACCTGATTTCAAGAGGTTAAAAAGAGATATCGAAAAAGGCTGTATCAACTGTGTCATTACAAAGGATTTAAGCCGCTTGGGACGCAATTATTCCATGACAGGTTATTACACTGATGAGTATTTTCCAGAACAAAATGTACGTTATATCGCCGTCAACGATGGCGTTGACACAATGGGTAATGGAAATGATTTCGCAGCCTTTCATAACGTTATTAATGAGTTTTATCCTAAGGAAATCTCGAAAAAAGTTCGGCAGGTAAAAAAGTCCAACGCTGCAAAAGGGATGTTTATGGGAAGCCGTGCGCCATATGGCTACAAAAAATCTCCCGTTGATAAGCATAAATTGATTATTGATGAGGATGTTGCACACATAGTCCTACGAGTCTTTACGGAGATAGCAAATGGTAACAACTGCAGGCGTTTATCAGGACAACTCAACGACGAAGGGCTATTATGCCCGAGAGCTTACTACTATCAGAATATCGGCAAAGAAAATCCCCTAAAGAACGAGAGTATTCATTGGGGAAGCGCGTCAATTCAAAGTATTATTAATAACCAGGCATACCTCGGCAACATGGTACAGGGACGTAGACAGGTCGTATCTTTTAAATCAAAGAAGCGGCGGTTGACCGATCCTGACGAGTGGATTATCGTAGAAAACACCCATGAAGCGATTATCAGTCAGGAATTATGGGACGAAGCACACAAAATGAGGAAAAGCGGCGTACATTATAATACACCAAAGGTTAAGCGAGAGGTTTCCATATTTGCAGGGCTAGTGCGTTGCGCTGACTGTGGTTCTACGATGTCTGCTTCCTTACGGGGTAGAGTGGGAAAAGAAAAGCTGACTTATCGATGCAGTAGATACTCAAACCACGGTAAAGAGGCATGCCCTTCCCACAATATCCGCGAGGAAGTGCTGGAGGCTATTGTAGTCAATGATATTCATTCTTATGCTCAGCTTGCAGAGCAGGACAGGCAGGAATTAATATACAGGGTATTGAAAGCACTTAAGAATGCCGTACAAAACGAGGGCAATACAGCATCAAATCAGTTTTCTCAAGCAGAGCAAAAGATTCAGGAAATCAATGTGATTGTTAAGAACCTGTATAAAGATAAGCTGTCTGGTAAAATGCCCGAAACGTTCTTTTATAGTCTGCTTTCCGACTATGAGAGTGAATTGAAAGTACTGGAGGAAAAATTACCTGCTCTAAAAGAAAAGGCAGATGCTGAAAAGGGGCAGGAGGAGAATGTCCAGCGTTTTGCAGATACCCTTACTAAATATCTAAATGTTGAAAAGTTAGACAGGTTAATGGCACGAGAGCTTATCGATTTCATTACTGTGTCCGAGTTTTACAAGGTAGATGGAAAGATCATGCAGGACGTTACGATAAATTATAAGTTCGTCGGCAATCTCGAACGTCTTTCGGGCAAAGGAAAAGACGCTACATAAGGAAAAACCTTACACAGCGTCTTCATTTTGGGTTAAGAATGATTGGTCATTCTTAACTGGCGGAGAAGGAGGGCTTCGAACCCTCGCTAGAGATGACCCTACTAACGGTTTAGCAAACCGTCCCCTTCACCACTTGGGTACTTCTCCGAGTCGGTGAATAATAGCATTTTTGTATTAAATTTCGAGAAACGGTGGCGGAGAGAGTGGGATTCGAACCCACGGCTCTTTCGAGTCACCGGTTTTCAAGACCGGCTCCTTAAACCGCTCGGACATCTCTCCAATCAATGAGCGCCGCCCAAATGCAAAAAATAGAATATCACACACGTAATGTCTT
>CAYWSF010000263.1:0-2919 GCA_964460725.1 uncultured Desulfosporosinus sp. | reverse complement strand
CGGATTCATGCTTTTTTGGGTAATCGAGCTCATCGGTATATTAGTCTCTAAGGGGATTTTCTGCCCAAAGCCAAATCCTTTGGCAGCTGCCAGAAAGTTCTTATCTCCTGACTGTACCCCTAAAGTCGCAAAGTACGTGTTACAGGAATTTGCTAAAGCCATATTATAGTTCTCCCAACCATGCACCTTATCGTTTTGTTCTGAAATAATCTGTCCATTAATCACTGTTGTCCCGCTGCATTGATACAAATCGGTAGTGTTGATCCCACCGCGAAATATGGCAGCTGATGTAACCACTTTCATCGTCGAGCCCGGTGGGAAAAGGGAAAAATAGCGATGTTCTAGCGGCCTTTCCTTTGTGCGTCCAACAATATCCTCCCAATTCTCTTCCAGGTTTGTAGGATTAAAGCTCGGTTGGCTTACCAAGGCTAAAACTTCTCCGTTCCGCGGATCAAGGGCTACAACGGCCCCCATTTTTCCTTTGAGCGCATTATAGGCGATGCTTTGTAAACGTGAGTCCAAGGTGAGCACCACATCATTCCCTTGGCGTGGCAGTGCAAAGAACTGCTGAACGGCTTGCTTGGGTGTGGCCTTCTTAATGGCCAATAACCAATCAGCCAAGTTTGCTTCGAGACCGGAGGATGCAAGTTTTTGGGTCGAATAACCAACCAGCGGCTCAAACATTTCCCCTTTCGGATAGACGCGCACCTTTTTCCCATTAATAGTTTGGGTCTGTGCAATTATTTCACCGTTTCGATCGAAAATTCCTCCCCTGGTCACGCGGTTTTCCATCGTCATTAAGCGCCGATTGTTCGGATGCTTCAGCAGTTCATCCGCCCGGGCAACCTGCCAATAAACCAAACCAAGACTAAGAATAAAAAAGCTAAAGGCCATGCCAAGTGCTACCCGCCGTACCCCTCGCATTATGTTGCATACTCCCTTCCCTTATTCTTAGTGTTTAGAGATACTGCTGCCGTAACGTTGGAAATGTTCAGCAACACCCCCAGCAAGAGAAAGTGAACAATCAGGGAACTGCCGCCATAACTCACCCAGGGAAGCGGTATGCCAGTCAAAGGAAGCAATTTAGTAACCCCCGCAAGAATAATTAACGTTTCTGTTCCCAAAAGAATTCCAATTCCGGCGGCTAAGATTTGACCAAAGCGATCTTTTGCGCTCAAGCTCACTGCAAAGGCTCTCATTACCACAATCAGGAAAAGGACCAGCACGGCCATCCCGCCGGCAAAACCAAGTTCTTCTGCTATCACGGAAAAAATAAAGTCTGTACCGGGCGTAGGCACAGTTGATGCCCCAATACCGTTGCCTAATCCCGTCCCCAGAATGTTGCCGCCGCTAATAGCAAACAAAGATTGAGCAATTTGGTACCCTCCGCCTGTAGGATCCTGCCAGGGATTCAGCCACGCCATGATGCGGACGCGCACATGCCCAAAGAGCATATAGCCTACGCTTCCGACCAGCAGAAAAATCGGTAGGGATATTCCTAAATAAAGGGCCCTCTCCGTCACAACATAAAACATCAGTACAAACAGCATATAAAAAACTAAGGCCGTTCCTAAGCTCTTTTGCGCAGCCAAAATCCCCAGGACGAAAACAACCATAATTATAAACGGGCCCAAAGTCCGCCAATCCGGTACAGAGAATCTCCCCCATTGCACAGTTCCTACCCGCAATAATTCCTCATTTGCTTCCAAGTACGTGGCCATGAATAACAGCAAGGCCAGCTTGACAAATTCCTCCGGTTCAACGCCAATGCCACCGATTTTCAGCCAACTTGTTGCCCCGCCGGACGTATAACCAAACAAGAGCGTCAGCAACAATAATCCAACGGCTAATAACCCCCAGAAATATCTCAGCCTTCCTAATTGTCGATAATCCCGGATCAACCATAAAACTGCATAAAAAAGTACAAGTCCGATATTCGCCCACCAGAATTGGCGCAATGCAAGATTCGGATCAATTCGCACTATGAATACAAGGCCTAAAGCCATGATCGCCTGGACCACCGGTAAAATATAGGGATCACCCCGATAGTGGAAAATATGCTCTGCCAAGCACCCCAAGAAGACAATGGCCGTAAATATCAGGGCTTGCCAAAGAAGTTGGGAACTCATATTCTCCCAATTGAGTAAGGCAAGTCCCAGCCACATCATTCCTATAATGATCATTCGCGTAGTTAAACGACTTATCATCGGCTTACTCCATAATACAGCACAAGGCTGTAAAATCATCCGGTGCGCCACGTTCCAGGATTAGCATGCGCAATTTTTCCAGCCGTCCTTCCCAATAGCCTGGACCGAGAAATGCTTGCGTAAGTTCCTGTTCACTAATCACATTGGAAAAGCCATCCGTACAGAGAAGAAATACATCACCGGCCTGAATATCCATACTCCGGCAATCTACTTTAACCTTTCGGTTTGTACCCAATGCGCGCATCAGTACATGCCGTTGAGGGTGTTTTTTCGCTTCTTCAGGAGAAATCTGCCCTAAGCGTAACAGTTCCCCAACCAAAGAATGATCTGCTGTTAAGGGCGTCAATGCTTTATCCCGCCATAAATAAGCCCGACTGTCCCCAACATGCGCAATAACAACCTTGCTGCCGCGCATCAGCAAAACCGTCAGGGTTGTTCCCATCCCGGCATTTTGGGGTTCTTTGGCTGAGGATTCATAAACAACCCGATTTGCTTGAACGATGGCTTTAGTCAACCCACTTTTCCAATCCTGCTCCTCACACGTAAGCGAACTGGGAATCCTCTTTTCTAATTCCTGTAAGGCGATCGAAGAAGCCACTTCTCCGGCGCGGTGCCCTCCCATCCCATCGGCTACGGCATAAAGTCCTTGCGCCGGTAACACGAGAAAAGAATCCTCATTATGTTCCCGCAAACACCCTTTTTCACTAAAACT
>CAYWSF010000262.1:0-2921 GCA_964460725.1 uncultured Desulfosporosinus sp. | reverse complement strand
CACGCATGAAGTTCTGGCAAAAGGTCTTCCTGCGTCACCCGGAGCAGGCTCCGGAAAAATTGTTTTTAGTGCGGAAGAAGCTGAAAGTGCGGCGAAAAACGGTGAAAAAGTGATTTTAATTCGCACGGAAACGACCCCTGATGATATTCGTGGTATCTTGACCGCCCAAGGGATCCTAACCAGTCGTGGCGGTATGACGAGTCACGCAGCTGTTGTCGCTCGTCATATGGGTAAACCGGCTGTTTGTGGCTGTGATGCCTTAAAAGTTGATGTTTCTCAAGGGATAGTCGGAATTGAAGGTGTTGAATATCGTCGCGGGGATATCCTTTCTATCGATGGTTCAACCGGGGAAGTAATCAAGGGAGAAGTGGCCATGGTCGATCCCGAATTGAGTGGAAGCTTTAAGGAGTTCCTGGGCTGGGCTGACGAAATTGCCCGGCTGCGGGTGAAGGCTAATGCCGATAGCCCGGCAGAAGCGACAAATGCACGGAATTTTGGAGCGGTCGGGATTGGGTTGACCAGGACCGAACATACATTCATGAAGCCGGAACGGATTCCAATTGTACAAGAAATGATCCTGGCGCAAACCCTCGAAGAACGGGAAGTTGCTTTAGCGAAGTTATTGCCCATGCAGGAATCAGACTTCTATGGTATTTTAAAGGCCATGCAGGGACTCCCGGTAACCATTCGTCTGCTGGATCCGCCGCTGCACGAGTTCTTGCCACATTCAGAGGAGCTGGTTGTGGAAATTACGGAACTCAGAATCACTAATAAAGATCCGGAAGCTTTAAGTCAAAAAGAAGCTTTGTTAAGTAAAGTGCGGGCTTTATCGGAGCTTAACCCGATGCTCGGACACCGTGGTTGTCGTTTGGGAGTATCTTACCCGGAAATCACGATTATGCAAGCGAGGGCTATTTTCCAAGCAAGTGCCCGTTTAATAAAAGAAGGATATGACATTCATCCGGAAGTCATGATTCCACTTACCATCGGTAAAGAAGAATTTCAATTAATGCGTAAGCTTGTAGATAACACCGCACAAGTGGTCATGCAAGAACAAAACGTCCAGATCAAATATCTGGTAGGGACGATGATTGAAGTCCCACGGGCTGCTCTTATGGCAGATGAGATCGGAAAAGTGGCAGACTTTTTCTCCTTTGGGACAAACGATCTTACTCAAATGACCATGGGCTTGTCTCGTGATGATGCTCAAGGTAAGTTTCTCCCGGTTTATCTGAAAAAGAATCTCTTGAAAAATGACCCCTTTGTTGTTCTCGATTGCGACGGTGTAGGCAGACTTGTTCAGCAAGCTGCTAAGCTTGGCCGCGGCGCAAATCCGAATCTCAGCTTAGGGATTTGTGGTGAACACGGCGGAGAACCAAACTCCATCGAATTCTGCCATAAAGTTGGTTTGGATTATGTCTCCTGCTCACCATTCCGTGTACCCATTGCCCGTTTAGCAGCCGCCCAGGCCGCAGTAATCGAAAAAGACCAATCAAAGTAATCATCAAACAATATAAAGCAGGGTATTGTCACTTGATTTTAAGGGGCGATACCCTTTTGTTTTTATGGCACTGATATGGTCGCTGTTCTTCTTTTTGTTCTAGCGTATCTCTTTGTAGTTGGAAGTGGTATTTATTATCGTTATAAATTTGAAAGAAATGTAGATAATAGATGGATATTGCCAACATAATGCGCATTTGCTGTATAAATATGCTGCAGCTGGGGTGTGTATAGGATATAGACAAATTGACTAGGCGGTAGTATAATAAGCATAGAATAAGGATATTTTATTGCTACCGAAAGAGGTGATTTGCATGATGAATATTAAGCCGTCCGCAGCAATCCGCAAAAACTACAATGAGATTTCCGAGTTATGTAAGCGGTCAGGGGAACCGGTTTATCTTACGAAAAACGGCGAAGGGGATCTCGTCGTCATGGATATAGAAACCTTTGCAAGAAGAGAGAGCATGCTTAGGTTACGGGAAAATCTAGTTGCTGCAGAGGAAGGCCGGCTGAGCGGAAAACCAGGTCATTCCATCGATGAGGTATCTGATATGATGAAAGCAGTAATTCAAGAGGTACTAGATGGACAGCGAAAATAAACGGTACAACGTAGTTATTTCCGATGGGGCCACACAAATGCTGATATCACACGCACGATTTCTGGCACAGGTCAGTGAGCATGCGGCTATGCGGTTAATTGAAACCTTTCAAGCAAAGTCCAAGTCATTGGAACAGTTCCCTGAAAGGAATCCATGGCTGGATGACCTGCTGATTCCTTCAGGAAAATACCGAAAGCTCTTGTTGGAGAAAAGGTATTTATTAGTCTATCAAATCAAAGAAAATACTGTGTATGTGGATGCGGTTGTAGATGCACGCCAGGATTATGGGTGGTTATTATAGCTATAAGGCGCATTAGTAGGAAAATACGAAATTAATCCGAAGATAAATAGGAATTTATCGAGTGTTAAATGATCTAGGCGAGGAGAGAACATAGTGAGGAAAATCACTATAATGCTACTTTGCATTATAATCATGACCGTTATGTTCCCTTTAACTGCCAGTGCGGATATAGGGCCTAAACCGTCTGTTGTGATTGATTTTATTGGACTTGAGGGAAAAACATATTATGCGACGCTTCTTTCCAGCGTAAAATCAACAGGTCCTTACTCAGCTCTAAGTGGCAGTAATCAAGCGTATAGTCATTACCAGGAAGGCGATAAGGACTATGAGATTTTCCTGAAATTTGCCGGATATCAAGACAATGAGGGGTTTTATTTTCTGCAATTCTTTAAAGGCTGTACTCAAACGCATCAATTTAGCTGGACATACTATCCACCGAAGGTATTCAAAATACTTCTATATTCGGTTTTTGCATCACTTATATTTGCTCCTTCATAGTCGTACACATAACAATATGG
>CAYWSF010000261.1:0-2941 GCA_964460725.1 uncultured Desulfosporosinus sp. | reverse complement strand
AAATACATTTTACGCCATTATCGGTATTGCTTTAGAGCGTGCCCTATTGCAATAGATATGCCCATGACTCTGTTACCTATCGGTCATTCTATTGAAATACCAAAAATTGCATCATATTCCTTTGGATTACTAACAGTTGTCCATGCATTTGATTCTTTAAAGACTTTGGAGATTTCCTTTAGTTCATTTAGTTCAGACACATCTACTGGATCTATGGTTAATGTCCAAGATTCCCCAAATTTGTCTATAAAGTCAATTTGAAAAGCAACTTCTTTAGCGTTTACTAACGCATCCGCAAATGCCTGTATCCCCGAAGCTCCAACAGCGTAACTATAAGTATCACTATCAATTAACTTTTCAATAGAAAAAAGTGTATCATCAACAAAGGCTCGGAAAGAAAGGACAGTATCATAAGATTCGTTTTCTTTATTAAAACGCACAACTCTTATTTCTGGCCCCCATTGTTTTTCAACATATGAATCAAACAGTAAGAAGATTACCTTAACTCTTGAGTTACGATAATCTTTCAAGTATTCTCCGTCGATTTGCCACTCTTTTGTGAACTTGTCATATCTATATAGGTGGCTCTTTTCAAGTATAGTCTTGTCAAACACACTCCCATTTTCCGCAGACTCTCCCAATGCAAAAACCGGAAGCAAAAGCATAAGGGCCAGTATGAATGATAATGTTTTTTTCATGGCCATTTTCTCCTTTTTTTTACATTTTACTCATTTTTTTCATATTGTCAATTAAAAAATTTCAATTTGTACTGTATTTACATTGTTTTATGGTCAAAATTAATGCCAGGATGCTTACCTATTGTGTTCTGCGTCCTTCCTTGTTTCCCGCAACTGTGCTGATGCCTATGTGCTTCTGGCGCAAACCAGCACCATCCTATGCCCTTCTATAGCAGGTGTTGCCAATAGTAAAAAAGCGGGGCGCAAATGTGCGCATTTAGCCCCCAAAAAAGCTATATATATCAACGGGTTTCAAGCCTTATTTTCGAAAGGTAATGTATTTCTTCATGGGGGTAAAATGTACGCATTTAGCCCCCCTTAACATGCGTTTAAATGGCTTTTTTGTAATAAAGCCTTTTGTGTGCTCCAGATGGTGCCTGCTATCGGTGCTGGGTGCTGGTATCGCCAAATAAGGCCCATTAAGGCCCTCCAGCCTGCTATATTTAAACTGTACCCCGTAAATCGGACAGTAAGGGTTTTCAAAACCCCTACTGAAGGATAGGCGATAACCCTGTAAATCGGACAGACGTTTCAAGCGAATCCCCTACGAAACAGACACTGAGTTACAGGAATCACCAAAATGGATAAAATGGGAGATGAGGCGAGAGAGGCAAAACCGGGTTTAATGCGGAGATAATGGGTTTTTATCCGGATCAGCGGATCCCTGATTTCGGACACACACTTCTTGTGGAAACCCCGTGCTTCGGACAAAGAGTTTGCCTCCGATTCAGCTGTGTAATACAATCAACGCAATGAATTGGAGGAAAAATCAATGGCCACCAGGAAGTTTACGCCAGAAGATATCGCTGTATTGAAAGCCAACCCGTATGTCATGGAAGTGACAGAGAATATCATTCATTTTTCAGCTTCATTCAAATCCCTATTCTGGGACAGGCTGCAAAACGGTATGAAGACGCCGGACATCTTCCGTGAGTTCGGAATCGACCCGGACATGCTTGGTCCAACCAGAGTCGCGGGATTCAAGGGAATGCTGAAACACGAAGTTCTTGCCGGGAAAGGCTTTCGGGATCTCAGCACAAACAAAGAATACTACGCAAAGAATATGACCGCCTCGCATCGTATTGCTTATCTGGAACAGCAATTGGAATACAAAGACCAGGAGATTGAATTTCTAAAAAAAATTGTGTCTTTGCACCGGGGCGGCAAGGGCTGATGAGCATTCCAGCAAGCGCAAAGTATGCCATTATCCGGGAGATGACCGTGCGGGATAACAACCGTTTGAACCTCTCCTGGCTATGCGAAACAGCCGGCGTTTCCCGATCCGGATATTACAGTTATCTTGAGAGTGAAGTGTTGAGACAGCGTCGGGAGCAGAGGGATCGTCAGGATTTCCTGATGATTCTGGAAGCTTACAAATTCCGCGGATACTCCAAAGGAGCTCGCGGAATCTATATGCGGCTGCTCCACCTGAAGCCGCCGGTGGTCATGAACCTAAAGAAGATACGGCGGCTTATGAAGAAGTACAACCTTCGATGTCCCATTCGCAAACCGAATCCTTACAGGCAAATTGCCAGGGATATGAAAACCGGGTATGTGGCTCCCAATCTGGTCAACCGGGAATTCGAAAGCTACGGTCCCCGAAAGATTCTTCTGACGGATATCACTTACATCATTAACCACACGGCTCCCCGGTGCTACATGACAACGATCATTGACGCTTTCACCAAGGAACTGCTGGCCTGGCAGCTGAGTGAATCCATGGAAGTCGATTTCGTTCTGGCAACAGTGAAGCAGCTGATTGCGGAATATGGCAATGAACTGTTGAAAGCGGATACGATCATCCATTCCGACCAGGGATCCCACTACACCAGCATAAGATTTATTCAGTTGCTGAAAGACAGTGAACTCCGCCAATCCATGTCCCGTCGGGCTAACTGTTGGGATAATGCCCCGCAGGAATCATTCTTTGGACATATGAAAGATGAAATCGATGTATCGGGATGTACCAACTGCGATGAACTCTTGACGGTAATAACGGATTGGACAGATTACTACAACAATGACCGATACCAATGGGATCTCGTAAAACTGTCTCCGCGAGAATACTGCAAGTACGTCACTACAGGCGTTTATCCCATTACCGAGAGGAGTTGACTGAAGTAAGTTCCATGCCGGGGGCTTTGCCCCCAGACCCCCAAGGTTTATCGCTTTTGTTTCCAGGGGGGACGGCGATAACCATGCAA
>CAYWSF010000260.1:0-3024 GCA_964460725.1 uncultured Desulfosporosinus sp. | reverse complement strand
AGATTTTTGACAGCTATCCCAAGATGATCAATTTGTTTAATGTTCATTTAGATTATCCTCACTCTATATAATTGATTTAATGTATTTGACAATATCGCCGGTCGTCGTTCCCGTTCCAAAAATCTCGCCGACCCCGGCTTCTTTGAGAAAGCCTCTATCGTCTTCGGGAATGACCCCTCCGGCGATCACTTTAATATCTTTTGCTTTTTCTTGTGCCAAGAGTTCAATTATTCTCGGTAACAGATAATTATGGGCACCCGATAAGATGCTGATGCCGATAATTTGTACATCCTCTTCAATAGCAGCTTCCACAATCTGCTCCGGTGTTTGCCGTAAGCCGGTATAAATAACTTCCATTCCGGCATCGCGTAAGGCTTGGGCAATAACTTTTGCTCCCCGGTCGTGACCATCCAAACCAACCTTACTGACTAATACACGAATTCGTTGTCCTTCCACGGTTATACCTCCTGATTAAAAGGTTTTCTCTTGCCGGTATTCTCCGAATACCTTCCTTAACACGTTACATATTTCACCCAATGAGGCATACTCCCGAACACAATCCAGGATATAGGGTATTAAATTCTCTGAAGTGCCGGCGGCTTTTTCCAATTTTGCTAAGCCGTTTGTGACTGCCTCCTGATTTCTGGTCTGATAAACTTTAGCCAAGCGTTCTTTTTGTTCTTGCTCAATCTTCGGATTTACTTTCAGTAAACCTGTCGGCGGGGCTTCTTCAATCTGGAACTTATTAACGCCAACGACGATTCTCTTTTGATTTTCAATATCCATTTGATAACGATAGGCACTATTCTGAATTTCACGTTGTTGGAAACCATTCTCAATCGCGTGGACAGCTCCGCCTAATTCGTCAATACTACCCAGATAATCCCATACGGCTTTTTCAATTTCCGAGGTTAACTTCTCGACAGCATAAGAGCCACCCAGAGGATCTACTGTGTCCGTTATTCCGGTCTCATAAGCGATCGCTTGCTGGGTACGCAAGGCCAATAAAACGGAGGATTCGCTAGGCAAAGCCAGAGCCTCATCCCAAGAGTTAGTGTGCAAGGATTGGGTACCGCCAAGTACCGCACTCATAGCTTGAAAAGCCACGCGAATAATATTTACCATCGGTTGTTGAGCATTTAATGTACAACCGGCTGTTTGAGTATGAAAACGCAGCATCATGGACTTAGGCTTTTGGGCGTTGAATTTTTCCTTCATGATTTTTGCCCAAACGCGGCGGGCTGCTCTAAACTTAGCAACTTCCTCTAAGAAATTGGAATGCGCATTAAAGAAGAAGGACAGACGGGGGGCAAAATCGTCAACTTTTAAGCCCGCGTCTATAGCTGCCTGGACATAAGCGACTCCGTCCGCTAATGTGAAAGCAACTTCTTGAACAGCCGTAGAACCGGCTTCACGGATATGATAACCACTAATACTGATGGTGTTCCAGTTCGGCATATTTCCAGCACAATATTGGAAAATGTCCGTGATTAAACGCATTGATGGCGCAGGAGGAAAAATGTAAGTTCCCCGGGCCATGTATTCTTTTAAAACATCATTTTGAATAGTACCGGCTAACTTAGACGGATCTACACCCTGTTTTTCGGCTACTGCTATATACATAGCTAATAGTACGGCTGCAGGGGAATTAATGGTCATCGAAGTACTGACTTTATCTAATGGTATGCCGGAAAAAAGTGTTTCCATGTCATCAAGCGTATCAATAGCCACACCGACTTTGCCCACTTCTCCTTGTGCTAAAGCATCGTCGGAGTTATAGCCAATTTGGGTAACTAAATCAAATGCTACGCTTAGACCGGTTTGCCCCTGTCCCAGGAGATATTTAAATCTGGTATTGGTTTCTTGCGCAGTGCCAAATCCGGCATACTGGCGCATCGTCCAGAGCCTGCCCCGGTACATGTCCGGTTGGACTCCGCGAGTATACGGATATTCGCCGGGAAAGTTTAAATCAGCTAAATAGTTCAGACCAACGTCGTCCGGCGTGTAAAGCCGCTCAAATTCCAGTCCCGTGCTGGCATCTTTTTCCCGCTTCTCGGGAGCTTGGGACGGATTTTTTGCAGAAAGTTTACTTTCCCAACGCGCCTTTTCCTCAGCAATTTCCCTTAACTCCTTGCTATTATCCATTATCTTTGTTCACTCCTTATGACAAGACTTCTTTTACTAGGGGGCCAACCTCCCATGGCAAAGCCGCAACTTTCACCCCAGCGGCATTAAGTGCTTCGACTTTTCCGTCGAAAGTACCTTTTCCGCGCTCAATGATCGCCCCGGCATGTCCCATTCTTTTGCCTGGAGGGGCACTCTTACCGGCTAAGAAGGCCACAACCGGTTTGCTCATTCCTTTAATGTATTGGGACGCTTCTTCTTCCGCATTCCCGCCGATTTCACCAACCAGAACACAAGCCTTGGTTTCCGGGTCAGCTTCGAATTTTTTCAATACATCAACAAAAGACAAACCGACTACGCGGTCGCCGCCTAAACCTACCACAGTTGATTGACCGACTCCTGATCCGGTTAATTGATAGACTATTTCATAACTAAGGGTTCCGCTGCGTGCTACGATACCGACTTGACCGGGCAAAAAGATACTATTGGGCATAATGCCAATCTTACATTTCCCCGGTGAAATTAGACCGTAACTATTCGGACCAACAATTTCTGTCCCTCTTTGCTGAGCAAAAGCCATTATATCCAATTCATCATGCAGCGGCACATGTTCACTTATAATCACCAATGTTTTTATTCCCGCATCAATTGATTCAAAAGCTACGTCTTTGACTAATTTGGCCGGAATAAAAATCACTGCCGCATTAGCCTGTTGTTTTTCAACCGCTTCCTCAACCGAATCATACACAGGGACGCCGAGAACCTCCTGTCCGCCCTTACCGGGAGATACTCCCCCGACAATATTGCTCCCGTAGGCTAACATCTGTTCGGTATGAAATCGACCTTGGTTTCCTGTAATCCCTTGAACTAACACTCTGGTATTTTCATTGATTATTATGG
>CAYWSF010000259.1:0-3027 GCA_964460725.1 uncultured Desulfosporosinus sp. | reverse complement strand
GTAGCGATCCGGAAAAACAACCACCAGTCTACCACCGGGGCTCCATCCTGGACCCCTACAAAGAGTATATCATATGTCGCTTGGAGAAATGGCCCCAGCTATCAGCCGAAAGATTATTTTTAGAAATAACGCCGCAAGGTTATACCGGCTCCGACCGTACAGTCAGGCGTTACGTGAGTAAAATCCGGCCACAAAACACAAGGGAGTACAAACCCTACGAAACACTACCCGGTGAACAAGCCCAGATTGACTGGGGGCACGTGGGCGAAATTGTGGAAGATGGCCGGCGCAAAAAACTATACGTCTTTGTATTCTGCCTTGGCTGGTCAAGACAACGATACGTGGAATTCATTACCTCCCTTAATTCGGCGGTATTTAATGGTTGCCTGCACCGGGCCTTACAGTATGTGGGTGGCGTACCGGAAACAATACTTTTCGACAATGCCAAAACAGTAGTATCAGAGCGGGTGGGTACCGCCATTCGCTTTAATGAAAACCTGATGCATGTTGGTTTAAAGTATGGTTTTACCCCCAAAGCATGTTGGGTAAATGACGCCGAGAGCAAGGGGAAAGTGGAATCTAATGTAAAATACGTCAAACGTGGCTTCTATTATGCAAGGGATTTTATCGATGTCGATGATTTAAATAACCAGGCTCTTAATTGGCTGGAAAGAGTGGCCAACGCCAAAATCCACGGCACAACCGGCTGCATCCCGGCCGAGCAATTGATTATAGAACAAGCCTATTTAAAACCGCTGCCACCGATAAACGAAGCACTACCCGTTACAGAAAAACGGCAAGCTACCAAAACCGCACTGATCTCTGTCGATGCCAACAAATATTCTGTACCGGCACAATTGGCCCGCAGGACAGTACACTATCTTCGGTATGAAGACCGAATTGAAATTCTGGATGATAAGGGCGTCATCGCCAAACATCCATTGGCCCGGGGTAAAAATAAAACCATTATTTGTGACGAACACTACCCATTACACAATGCACCGGCCCAAAGACCCCGAAATGGTCTCCAGGCCAAATTCGAAGCCCTGGCACCGGAAGCTGCTGATTACTTACAAGGCCTAAGCAGGAGTCGTCACGGTCATTTAAGGGAACAGATGGAGAAAATTATTAACCTGGCAAAACAACACGACAGCGCAATTGTTAGCAGTGCCATGAAGAGATCACTGGCATTTGGTGCCTTTGGTTACGGCATCTTAAAAAGAATAATGGACAGGCAAATTAAAGCACCTCATAGCCTGCCCGAGCCGCCAAACAGCACTGGTGCGGCAAATCCCAGCGCACCATATTCAGTCCACGTTGAAAAACGGGATACCAGCTACTACGGGGGTGTTAGTAAGTGATTAACAAAATACCCGTCGCTGATAGGGATGCTTTGGAGCAGGGACTAAAACGCCTTAAACTGCGCTACACCAGAGAGATTGTTGATTCTGCACATGAATTGGCCATGGAAGAGGAACCGGGCTATATAGATTTTTTAGCCTACCTGGTTGAGCACGAAATTAAAATGCGGGAAGAGACCCAGCGGTTAAAGAATATGAAAAGAGCCAGGTTTCCCCAGTTAAAAACCCTGGATGAGTTTGATTATTCTTTCCAAAACTCCATTAACCAACAAAGCATGCGCGATCTGGAAAGCCTGGATTTCATGCATGCCAAGGAGAATGTCGTTTTTCTAGGTCCTTCGGGAGTAGGAAAAAGACATTTAGCCATTGGGCTTGGGGTATCAGCAATAAATGCCGGTTATAAAGTGAGGTTTTATACCTTTACCGAACTGGTAGAAGATTTATATGCGTCATTGGCAGATTCCAGCTTCAATAAAAGAATTGACACTATACTTAAAAATAACCTTATTATTTTAGACGAACTGGGCTATGTAGCCATGGATGAAACGGCATCGGACCATATTTTTCAGTTTATAGCCAGGGCTTATGAAAAACGTTCTATAATTGTTACCAGTAACCTTGATTTTGCCGAGTGGGGTACGTTATTTGCCAATACCAGTACAGCTACTGCCGCCTTGGACAGGCTTTTGCATCATGCCCATGTATTTAACATGAAGGGTGATAGTTATCGTATGCGTAGTCGCCTTGTGCAAGCCAATATTGAATAGCAGGTTGCCGGATCCAGGGGTATATACTAAAAACGATACCCCGGCGGCCTTGACATCCACCCCACACGTGGTCAGGGATGGTTACCGACGGGCGGCTTCGGGAAACATGTCTAGTCTGTGCAGCCCGTCGGATGCTTAGTGTACCACGTGTGAGGCCCCGTCTGTCAAGGCTTCCCTTCGGCGCCTCTTGCTAGGAGAAAAGGTCCCTCGGGGACTCACCTAAAAACATGTTATGGCTTTTCTGATGTAGTGGCGTAATTAGATGATGTGTTTGGAGCCCGATTAGCATAGCCAGAAGGGGGGGTAACCTGAAATAATACTAATGTGCGTGCCTATTTACATGGCCAAATGTGCGGGTTTTTCATGACCAAAAGTGGGGATTTTCAAATGGCCATTGACAGTCCTTACTGTGTTTAACTCTTTTCAATCGTTCATTCCACTATTACAAAGGGCTTAGTATTATATAACCATTGAATAACTACTCATTATTAGCCAAACGGGAATATGGATAGCGGGATAAATCCAGGAGTCGGAGTTCGACAGGAACGTCGCACCCTTAATTTT
Source organism: uncultured Desulfosporosinus sp. (assembly GCA_964460725.1). Taxonomy (GTDB): domain Bacteria; phylum Bacillota; class Desulfitobacteriia; order Desulfitobacteriales; family Desulfitobacteriaceae; genus Desulfosporosinus. The sequence continues at coordinate 335 of CAYWSF010000259.1, read as the reverse complement.
TAATATTGAATTAAAGTTGATCAAGTTTTTTTAATAATTCTTCTCTTTTTATCTTTTTTATTAGAATATCCTTAAAGTAAGGCCACCATCTATTACCGATTTTATGTTTTATTTGTTTACATGTGATATGAAACAGGTTTTCTTCAAATTCAATCCATTTACTATCATAAATAATCTCAGTTCTTGCAGAATTTAAGTTTAAATCACCATTTCCTCCTAAATCTAGTACAAGTAAAATAGGAAAGGGCCAATGTAATTTAGTATTTGAAGAATTAAAATAATAAGGTTCTGGAAATAAACTATCCGGAAATTCTATACCATGTATTGAAAAAAAT